>NZ_JAIXHZ010000017.1:0-1779 GCF_043392705.1 Dysgonomonas sp. Shenzhen-Wh21 | reverse complement strand
CCTATCACTATAAGCGCATTAATGTTTTTTATACCCTTATACAACGATCGTAGAGTGAATAATGGATATAATGCAGCTAAGGTGTTTTCTTCTAACGTATTAAATGTTTTTACGTTAATAACGATTTGCTTGACTATTTTTGTTCAGATATTTGCTCCTTTATTGATTCGACTTGTTGCACCTGGATTCGACGAAGAAACTTTTAAGTATTCAGTAGAATTGCTACGTCTCCTTTGTTTGTCATTTCCTATAACTCTTGTAACATCAGTATTTATTAATATTTCAAACGCAAACCAAAAACATTTCTCACCTCAATTATTGGTTGTCATAAATAGCAGTATAACAATTTTAGCTATAATTTTCTTAGCTCCGAAATATGGAATATATGTAGTTCCCATTTCCGGTTTAGTCGCATGGTTCTTTCAACTATTCCTTCAGCACTTTTTTATTAAGGATATGTTTACATATAAATTCGTAATCAATTTTAAAGATCCTTATCTTCGGAAAATAATAATATTAGCTATTCCTGTTATTATAGCTTCATTTGCTGAGCAAATAAATTTGATGGTTACGAATATATTATGTTCTCAATTAGGGGAAGGTAGTATTTCTATTATAAACTATGCATTACGTATCTTAAATCTGGTAAATGGTACAATTACAATAGCAATCCTAACTGTTATGTATCCTGTATTCTCATTATTAATGGCTCAAAAGGATTATTCAAAATTTTCTCAATCATTTAATTCATCTATAAAGATTTGCTTATTAACAGTTACTCCGCTTGCAGTATTATGTCTAATTGGTGGATTTGAAATTATTAAAACAATATATTATAGAGGGAACATGATGTTGGATGCTGTTACAGATATTTCGGTGGTATTCATTTTTTATTCTATAGGGATTATATTTATTGCACTTAGAGAAATATATGTTCGTATATTCTATACCTTGAACAATTCAATACTGCCAATGTATATTAGTTTAGGATGTTCTACATTGAATATATTACTAAACATACTACTAATAAAAAAAATGGGGATAAGCGGAGTTGCGTTAGGAGCGTCGATTTCTAATATATTGTACTTTGTATTAGTGCGATCCTTTTTAGTACGAAAGTTTTCATTTGTAAGTTATTCGATTGAAAAGAAGTTTTATAAAGAATTATGCCTAGCTCTTCTAGCTTCCATTATAATTTGGTATTTATATAAATACTTTTTCTATATCGATAATATTGCTTATTTCTTTATTGCTTCATGCTTAACCCTAGGTATGTATGTCTTAATCCTATATTTATTAAAAAACAGAGAGATGATATTTCTAATATCGGGAATAAAGGATAAGGTAAATATGTATATAAACCGTAAATAATAGAGATATGAATTATTTTAGAGATAAAACACTCCTTATAACAGGAGGTACTGGATCCTTTGGAAATGCTGTATTAAAAAGATTTCTAGATTCAGATATAAAAGAGATTCGCATTTTCTCTCGTGATGAAAAGAAACAGGACGATATGCGTCATGCATTACGTAATTCGAAAGTTAAATTTTATATAGGCAGTGTTCGAGACAAACGTAGTGTAGATAACGCTATGCGTGGGGTAGATTATATATTTCATGCAGCAGCATTAAAACAGGTTCCTTCATGCGAATTTTTTCCAATTGAAGCTGTAAATACAAATGTACTAGGTACACAGAATGTGCTGGATTCGGCAGTTGAGTTTGGCGTAAAAAATGTAGTGGTTTTATCTACTGATAAAGCAGCCTATACGATCAA
>NZ_JAIXHZ010000016.1:0-3282 GCF_043392705.1 Dysgonomonas sp. Shenzhen-Wh21 | reverse complement strand
AGCATAAAGATATCTATGTTAAAGGTTTGCAGGGTTCGTCAGCGTCTATGTTTGCTACAGCTTTGTTTCATAAGACAGATAGCTGCTATTTGTTTGTGCTAAACGACTTAGAAAGTGCGGGGTATTTTTATCATGACTTGAATCAGATTTTAGACTCAGATAAAGTTTTATTCTTTCCTTCGGCATACAAACGGGCGATAAAGTACGGACAGATAGATGCTGCCAATGAAATCCTCCGTACCGAGGTCATGGGACAGTTACAGGTTGAAGATAAAAACCTGATAATCGTAACATATCCGGAAGCTTTAGCCGAAAAGGCTGTAGCTAAAGATATACTAAAGAAAAATACGATACAGATGTCGGTGGATGAAGAGATCGATCGTAATTTCGTGTCAGAGATGTTGGATAGTTTTGGATTTGAATACGTTGATTATGTGTATGAACCCGGACAATATGCTATCAGGGGAAGTATACTGGACGTTTTTTCTTTTTCGAGCGAATATCCTTATCGTATCGACTTTTTTGGAGATGAAGTGAGTACAATACGAACCTTTGATATCGAAACACAGTTGTCGAAAGAGAAACTAAAGCAGATACAGATTATCCCTGACATGCAAAAGTCGAATATGGATCGGGAGTCGTTGTTGAAACTGATTCCAAAGGATACGGTTATTGCATTCAAGGATTTTGTATGGGCTAGCGACAAAGTAGAGAGTGTATATAATGATTCTACTATTTTAGATAATCCTGAATATGAGAAAGATTTACAAAATAAGTTGACGTTAAGGGGTGAATATGATGCCTTGGTAAAGGGATTCAAGCATATTCATTTCGGGAATAAAATACAGGCAGAAGCTGTTGTCGAATTCAAAACAGATATACAGCCTTCGTTTCATAAAAACTTTGACCTGATCACTGAAACTCTTCACAAATATCTTGATAAAGAATATACTATATATATATTAAGTGATAGTGAAAAGCAACAGAAACGACTAAAGTCTATTTTTGAAGACAGGGGAGATAATATCAATTTTACATCTGTGGAGAGGACTCTATCAGAAGGGTTTATTGACGAAACTTTAAAAATTTGCTGTTTTACCGATCACCAGGTTTTTGACCGTTATCATAAATATAACCTTAAATCCGATAGGGTACGTTCTGGGAAGTTTGCTCTTTCTTTAAAGGAGCTTCAACAGTTTCAGATAGGAGATTATATCGTACATATCGATCATGGTGTAGGTCAATTTGGAGGCCTTGTGCGGTCTGATATGAATGGAAAGATGCAGGAGTTAATAAAACTCATTTACTTGAACAATGACGTTATCTTTGTTTCCCTGCACTCTTTACATAAAATATCAAAATATAGAGGCAAGGAAGGCGAACCGCCACGTATCAATAAATTAGGTACAGGGGCATGGAATAAGATTAAGGAGAAGACTAAAAATAAAGTAAAAGACATTGCCCGCGACCTGATACAGCTATACGCCAAACGCCGACAAGAAGAAGGGTTTAGCTTCGCTCCCGATTCTTTTCTACAGCATGAGCTCGAAGCTTCATTTATTTATGAAGATACCCCCGATCAGGTAAAAGCAACTGCTGATGTAAAACTTGATATGGAGAACAGTAAACCCATGGATCGCTTGATTTGCGGCGATGTTGGGTTTGGAAAAACAGAAGTATCTATTCGGGCTGCATTTAAGGCCGTAACAGATAATAAGCAAGTTGCAGTATTGGTTCCTACAACAGTTTTAGCCTATCAGCACTATCAAACATTTAAAGAGAGGCTTAAAGACTTTCCTTGCCGTGTAGAATATATCAGCAGGGCACGGTCGGCAGGACAAATTAAAGAGGTTCTAAACGATTTAAAGGAGGGAAAAGTTGATATACTGATTGGCACGCATCGCATTGTTGGCAAAGATATTCAGTTTAAAGATTTGGGCTTGCTTATAATAGACGAAGAGCAAAAGTTTGGTGTTGCTGTAAAAGAGAAATTGAAACAAATGAAGTCCAATGTGGATACTTTAACGATGACAGCTACACCTATTCCACGTACATTGCAGTTTTCGTTAATGGGAGCAAGGGATTTATCTGCAATAACAACGCCTCCGCCAAACAGATATCCGATACAGACTGAAGTACACACATTCGATCCGTTGATTATTCGTGAAGCGATAGAGTTTGAAATGAGCCGTAACGGGCAGGTATTCTTTATCAATAACAGGATAAAGAATATACATGAACTTGAAGATATAATAAAGAGAGAGGTTCCTGATGCTCGTATTGCTGTTGGGCATGGACAAATGGATCCCGCCAAGCTGGAATCGATTATTATAGACTTTGTAAACCAAGAATATGACGTATTGATAGCAACTTCAATAGTAGAGTCGGGTATTGATATTCCTAATGCAAATACGATAATAATAAACAATGCTCAGAATTTTGGTTTGAGCGATCTGCATCAATTGCGTGGACGTGTTGGACGAAGCAATAAGAAGGCTTTTGCATATCTATTAGCACCCCCGTTACATACCTTGACTCCTGAGGCTAGAAGACGATTGCAAGCAATTGAGAACTTCTCCGAACTGGGTCATGGATTCCACATTGCTATGCAGGATTTGGATATTCGTGGAGCCGGAAATCTACTTGGTGCAGAACAGAGTGGTTTTATTGCAGATTTAGGATATGAAGTTTATCAGAAAATATTGACGGAAGCAGTCAATGAGCTCAAAAATGATGAGTTTGCAGAACTCTATCATAAGGCTGATGAAGATAATAAGATTTCGGGAGAAAACTTTGTTGATGATGTTCAGATAGAAAGTGATCTTGAACTTTTGTTCCCGACTCTTTATATACCAAATGATTCGGAACGTATTACACTCTATCGGGAGCTCGATAATATGGAGAAAGAGTCGGATATAATGCAATTTACAGAGCGTCTCGAAGATCGTTTCGGAAAAATTCCACCCGAAGGTCGAGAGTTGATTCTGGTAGTTCGGCTTCGATCTATAGCCAAAACGCTGGGCATCGAAAAGGTTGTTTTAAAAAATGGACGAATGAGTTTATTCTTGGTTACAAATTCGGAGTCACCATACTATCAGTCGAAAGCGTTCGATAAATTACTCAATTACATCCAGAAGTATCCTCGTAAGTGTGAATTGAAAGACAGGAACGGAAGGCGTTCGGTGAGTATACAGAGCATTCCAAATGTAGAGACTGCTTGTATGGTATTATCAGAAATAAACGGGCTGTAAGCAAAAAAAGAGAAAAGCTTACGCCTTTCTC
>NZ_JAIXHZ010000015.1:0-34765 GCF_043392705.1 Dysgonomonas sp. Shenzhen-Wh21 | reverse complement strand
TTATAATGTTAATATTTGTTAGTAAAATACAGAGCTTTATTATAATCGCTCTTAGATTTTACTTAACGGGTGGTATACTTTTCAATTATTTTAGTGGACTACTTTTCAATTATATTATACAACATCAAAAGGTTTTCTTTCATTTGCGGGCAACAGAAGGTTTTCTTCCAAGATACTACATAATTCTAACGCATTTTCACCCTTAGCAACTGAATTCAAATATCGAGAGGCCACCAATGCTTTATTCTTTTCTTCTTCGTCCCACGAAGAAGCCTCTAAAGATTGTGCTATTCTATCGTTTTCGGCACTAGTTCTTAATTTATTCAAAGCATCGGAATAGTTCTTTGTCATTAATTCCTTTATTTCTTCTTGGTTCTTCATGGAATCTGTGACAAGTATATCCAACGTAGGATTGTGCAAAATTAAATCATATTCAAAAGTCTTGCTCTTCAACTTGTCCTGACTAAAAAAGTGAATGGTAGCATTAGCATTAAATGCATTGATAATATCTTCGGCATTTTCAGCATACTCATAATTTGCAACTTCACTACAATACTCATAAGGATAGCATTTTTCAAAATGTTGACCGCCATTCCGTTTTTTTCTACTAGGGTCTCTATCCGTCAAACAGACTATCTTTTTAGGTATAGCGTATGGACTGAAAGTGTCAAATAACTTTGTAAAGTGACTGAAATATCTCCCTCCAACGTTAATCACGGCAACATGATTATCTTCCAAAGAATGTCCGATATACTTTGCCATTGTTGCCAAAAGCAATTCTTCTGCAATACCTTCTACTAAAATCACTTTTTGTGCAAAAAGCATATCCGATTTGGTGGCATCTAAAAATCGCTGAACATACGCTTTTGACTTTTTGTCTTCATCAGTCTCACTGAAAACTTTACCCGGATATCCTACCGACAAAATATCATTTTCATTGTGCAGACAAATTATTTCATCCAAAGTAACAGCCGATGTAATTTGTGTTGAATGGGTAGTTACAAATACTTGTCGAACCTTCTTTTTTTCAGCCCTATTCTTTTTTAAGAATTTCAGGAACTTATACTGCATTGCAGGATGAAGGTGTGCTTCGGGTTCTTCAATTGCTAAAATAGGGAATACCTTAGCATTACTTCCTAAATAATTTCCATCAGAATTAACTTGCATTTTTGCCAAAAGCAAGGACATGAAAATAAGATTATTGTATCCTAAGCCATTATGAGTTGCAGGAATCGTTATCCCTGTTTCATATTCAATGATTAATTTCAGTGCGGAAAATAATTCCACATCTGACAAACTTCCGTCAAAGTCCGGATTTGCATGATTGAACGAAGCTCCTGTTTGTTTTGCATAGTCAAGTATCTGTCCCTTGCCTTCCCTCATTCTATCTTGCAATGTTTGAAGTAGTGCATCTGCATTTGTAGAAAAGGCTTCCTTCAATGTTTTTATTTCTGCAAATTTGGTTTCTGTACTTTTGGTTGCATCATTCTTGATATTATAATCCATAAAAAAGTCTAATACCTCTCTTAAAAGCGTATTACGCCCAGAAAACATATCACGTTCAACATCTCGAATAGCGTCTAAAAATTGAAAATCGAATTTTTGTAATGATTCGCTGTCCGCCTGCATTTGCAATGTGGGGTCGCCACCCCAGATTCTTGAAGTGTAGAGCCGTAAGAAATCGTGTTGGATGACCTTCCATGCTTTCTTTGTATTATCCACTTCGGATAAAGCATCTATATACTTTTGCCTTTCGTCTTCAGGCAAGAAAAACTCATACGTAAGCAAGGCTTCGTATGGTGATGCGAGCTTTATCAAATAATTTCCAACAGTAACCAAGTCATCTGAATTGGGATCTTCATCTTTGCTTTGAGAAATCGTGAGGCTAATAGATACTTTGGGCGGATTAGCCTTTAGTTCTTCAATTGTAGTATGCTTATTGAAGTCATGTACATCCAGTCGTTTTGAACTTTGTGTATCAATGGCTAAAGATATTGCCTTCAATACATTACTTTTCCCTGCATTGTTATGGCCAATGATAACATTTATTCCATCATTGAACAGTATTTCTTTTTCTTTGAAATTCCGAAATCCTTTGATTTTTATTTTTGATATATACATGATTGTATGTTTTGATTAATACTTTAGCCAAATAAAACGCCTTCGGTTGGGTAAAAATAATCCATCCGAACATTATTTATTTGTTTGTCTTTAATACCGATATTTTCAAGAGCTTGCCGATGTTTCGGAATCTGTTTTTCATTATGATATGAAACAGTCCATTTTGCCTTTGAATTATCAACACTCTTAAATATTTTTTTTAAATATGGGATATCAACATCTTCAAGAGAGTGACCTAAAATTATTACCTCATCAATATTTTTCATCTTCGTAAAGAACGCTTTATTTTCTTTGATGATATCACTTGTCGGCTTATATGTATCAGTAAAATATGAGTTTATAATATTATACCCTTCAGTTACTCGAACATCCTCTCCGCCCAGTTCTTCCAAAAATTCATTATATACTTCTTCTCCTAATTCTCGTCGGATTTTTTCTAAATCAGGTTTGTTATTAGGCTTTTTGTAATCATGCCCCAAGATTAAATCTGAATCAGAATTTATGGCCTTACCATGAATATGCTTAATATTGGCATTTTTTATTTGATATAGCTTTTCCAAAGTTGAAGTGTAATTGAATGAAAAAAACAGAGATTCTTTCTCTAAATCAAGCATCTGATTCTTTTTATGTTGAATCTCAATCTGAAGTACCCAATCAACAAAATTTTGTTTTAATCCGCTTGTTAGTGGCTCTATAATTCTATTTATTTCATACTGGTAATCATGATGATTGGCCTCACTCCAATCATCAGCTCCATAACTAATTAAATAGTTTGAAGCATGGTCTAATATCTGGTCTTCATCTAAAAGAGCAAGATTTTTTTCAAAATCCCACCAAAAATCTTTTACATTTCCCAAATATGTATCAACCACATTATAAACATCAGGGTCATTCTCTTCTAAGAAGTCTTTAAAGTTGAAATAACTTGATTGAATACCATGATGTAAGTCAAAACCGTTACCTATAACATACAGTTTCGTGTAGCATTGTTTTTTCTTTTTCTTCGATTTTCTCCTTTTTGCACGTAATCTTTTCTTACGCTTTACCCATCGTTGATACCTATCCTGTTTCATATTGTTATTTACATTATTGGTTAGCAATAACTTTAAGATTTATTCCGGCAACTTCTTTCAGATAGTTTTCGGTTACCCCTAATAAAGTTAGTATTTCATTGGTAGCCGCTGCTTTAGAAAATCCCGGCTGAATTATATATATTTCATACTCCATAGGAATTTCCTTTTTAGCAATTGACAATAGTTTTTTCAAATCGTCAGATGAACCAACTTCTAATCGGCTACATGTCTGACCATTCCGATTTTTAGTTTCTCGCCTAAGCAAATGGTTGATAAATTCTGTCCCTTCTTTATGCTTCCAGTGAACTGACTTTTGGGCTTGTCCACAGACTTCATATAGATTCTTCACTTGTTCGGTTACTTTTCCGTCAATGGCAAATTTCAAATGATATAAGCCTACACTAAGTTTATCAGGATGAAGTTTCAAGGTAACAACATCTGCAATCTCACCGGAATAATCATCGTCATATATAATGTCGTAATTATCTTTTTTAAGTTCTTCAATAACTTTATACTGTATAGAATCTGTTATTTTGGGATTTACGTGTTGCGATTCTTTTTCCAATGAAACCCCTTGCCAATTCCAAACAAGTATATTGTCTTTGGGATAGACATTAATAATCTGTTTTAATTGGACGTATTCGTTTCCTGTCAAGGCAGAACCATCGGCAAACCAAATTGTCGGAATATATTTTTCAAAAAATTGAACTCCCGTGTAGGTCTTACTCCCATTGGAAACCTCAACCTTCTCTTTGCTTATTTGAACAATACTGAAATCCGCATAAGGTTCATCTGTCGTAGTATTTTCAAATAATTTTAGCTCAAAATCTGCTTTTTTATGGTCGGTAATTATTGAAAACAATAGTTTGCCATTTTCAAACGGACTTGTCAAGCTAATGTCGGTATTGGCCATATGGGACGAAGAACAGGAGAAATGGTATTTTTCTATTGTTGATGTAATTGAGATATTAACTGACAGTGCCAATCCAAGGCGTTACTGGAGTGACTTGAAGATCAAGTTGCAAAAAGAAGGAAGTCAGTTGTACGAGGATATCGTACAACTGAAAATGCAATCATCTGATGGTAAATTTTATAAAACTGACGTTGCTGATACAGAGCAACTTTTCCGACTAATACAATCCATACCCTCACCTAAAGCAGAACCTTTCAAACTTTGGATGGCACAAGTAGCTTCCGAAAGATTGGACGAAATGCAAGATCCGGAGTTGACAATTGACCGAGCAATGGAGCAATATCTTCGCTTAGGTTATTCCGAGAATTGGATAAATCAGCGACTAAAAAGTATTGAGATTCGCAAAGAATTAACTGATGAATGGAAACGTAGAGGAGTAAAGGAAGGTGTTCAGTTCGCAACATTGACCGATATTATAACACAGGCATGGTCAGATAAAACCACAAAGGAGTATAAGCAATACAAAGGACTCAAGAAGGAAAATCTTCGGGATAATATGACTAATACCGAACTTATTCTGAATATGCTTGCAGAAGCGTCAGCAAAAGATATTTCGCAGGCCACTGAACCGGAAACATTAGAAGATAATATGAATGTGGCTAAACAAGGAGGAACAGTTGCACGTGTTGCCCGAGAAGAATTAGAATTACGCACAGGAAAGAAGGTTGTATCTCCCATCAATGCAAGAAAGGTTTTAGGATCAGATGAAGAAGATAAATCGCAAGATACCAAATAAATATCGTACTTATTCGTGCATATTTTGAATATAAATTCATATCTTTGAAACAAAGAATATAAGTCAACTTCAAGCCAAACGTGGTTTTTGAGAGACAACAAAAAGACAAAAACAGTTACTAAACTGTTACTATTCAGGGTGGATTGTTTTTGTAAGGTATTGACAATTATTAATTTAAGATATATTCCAGGCGTTCCCGCTCGGATCACTAAACAAGAAGCGGTAAATCAATGATTTACCGCTTCTTGTTTTTTTAGTGTTTGGGAAGTACTTAGATTTTTTGAAGTATTTATTTATAATTTATTAAATATTTCACTTTCAAAAAAGCGATTTTTAAATATATATTATACACGTTTTATAGTTAAAATACCTCTCTGAAAAATCTAAGTAGTATAGTGGAGGTATTCAATTTTTCCGTATTAGGCACAATTCCATAAAAAGGAACAAATAAATAATTTAATTAAAAATTTGATAAAATGGGCTTTGTGAAAAGATTTTTCTCATAATCTCATAATCGTCCTGAGACCAATGCGTTATTGGAAGAACTGGAGATTGTTATTTCACATTCTTTTCGTATTTTCGCTGAATAATATCCGTTATCACTCAATCTAATATCATTGAATATGAGACTAACATTCATTTTAGTATTTCTATTTGTAATTACCAATATTACATCCCAAGTTCCCGAATGGCAGAATCCGGAGATATTTGCTGTAAACAAGGAAAAGCACCGGGCAACATTCTTACCTTACCCCGATCAGACATTAGCAATTCAGGACAACTATAATTCATCGCCTTATTTCCAATCATTAAATGGCATCTGGAAGTTCAAGTGGACAGCCAAACCGGCAGATGCTCCTGCTGATTTTTATAAAGAAAATTATAATATCAGCGATTGGGCTGATATGCCTGTTCCCGGGAATTGGGAATTTAATGGGTTCGGCATACCTATATATACTAATATAACCTATCCTTTTCCTGTAAACCCTCCGTTTGTAGATGTGAATGATAATCCGGTAGGTTCATACAGGTACGAATTCGATATTCCGCGAAGTTGGGATGGACGCAAAGTATTTATTCATTTCGAAGGTGGAACTACAGCTATGTATGTATGGGTTAACGGGCAAGAAGCAGGATATACCGAAAATGCGAAAAGTCCTGCCGAATTTGATATAACCCCTTATATCAGGCAAGGTAAGAATACATTGGCTTGTCAGGTATACAAATATGGTGACGGATCATATCTTGAAGATCAGAATATGTGGCGCTTAGGTGGTATCAATAGAAATGTATATCTTTATACTACCGCCCAGACCCGTATATCAGATTTCTTTGCTCATCCTGATCTTGACGCTAATTATAAGAATGGGGTATTTAGTCTTGAGGTTGAATTAAAAAACTATACGAATGAAAATAAAAATCAATCGCTAGAAATCTCCATATTAGATAAGAGTGGCAAAAAGGTATTCAATAAATTCCAGAAAATAGATATACCGGCCAATGCATCTAAAGAAGGCCAGTTCAGAGGTACGGTTTCCAATCCATTGAAATGGACGGCAGAAACGCCTAACCTGTATACTTTGCTTATAACGCTGAAAGATGAGAAGAATAATATTGTAGAAGTTACTTCTCACAAAATAGGATTCCGTAAGATAGAAATAAATGACGGACAGGTATTTGTCAATGGAAAAAAGGTTTACTTCAAAGGTGTGAATATGCACGAATACAATTATAAGACCGGGCAGGTTGCTGACCGTGAAACGATGATGCGTAATCTGCAACTGATGAAAGAGCTGAATATTAATGCCGTGCGTACATCGCATTATCCTCAACCGCCGCTATGGTATAAGCTTTGCGACGAATATGGTATGTATCTCGTAGATGAAGCCAATCAGGAATCGCACGGATTGGGATATGGTCCCGAGAATGTATCTAATCGACCGGAATGGCTCGCTACCCATATGGACCGGATAAAAAGCGTAGTGGAGAGGGATAAAAATCATGCTTCGGTAATCTTCTGGTCTTTGGGTAATGAATCCGGTAACGGAAAAGCGTTTTTCGATATGTATGACTGGGCCAAGCAACGAGACATCAGTCGTCCTGTGCAATATGAACAGGCTCATCAGAAAGACAGGAATACAGATGTTTTCTGCCCGATGTATCCTTCATGGGAATCTATGAAACGGGATGCAGCGAAAGACCTCGGTAAACCTTATGTTATGTGTGAATATGCGCATGCAATGGGCAACAGTATGGGTAATTTTCAGGATTACTGGGATCTGATGCGCAGCAGCAAAAACATGCAGGGTGGTTTCATCTGGGAATGGCACAATCACGGTTATCCAGCGAAAGACGATCAGGGAAGGTCTTTCTGGGCCTATGGTGGCGATCTCGGCGGATACAACCTTGTAAATGACGGTAACTTCTGTATGGATGGTGTTATCACCCCGGATCAGCAATATATGCCGCATACACATATTGTGAAGAAGGTTTATCAGAATATATTGTTTGAGAAAAAAGACCTGTATAATGGCGTTATAACCGTGATAAACGACTATAAATTTACCGATCTCACTGATGATAACTATTATTATGAATGGGTACTTTTAAAGAATGGGAAGATCGATGCCGAAGGCAAATTTGAGGTGCTCGTTCCGGCTGATTCCCGCAAAGATATTAAATTGAATATCCCTCAGGTGAAGGCCGAGGCCGGTGTGGAATACTACTTGCAGGTATTTGCCTATAACAAAAAAGAGACTCCGTTTCTTAAAGCCGGATTTGAAGTAGCACGGCAAGAATTTGCTTTCGATACTAATAATTACTTTGTAAACAAAGCTGGTCCCGGTTCCTTGAATATAATCAAAGAACAGGACAGGATAGTGGTGACCGCAGGCACTCTCAGATATGAGTTTGCCATAAACAACCAATCGAGAAGTCTTATTAGACTTGAAAATAGCGGTAAAAGTGTGATGAATGAGCTACCACGGCTTAATTTCTGGCGGGCACCTACCGATAATGACTTCGGGGCAAACGACCAGATCAATCTAAGGCTTTGGGAAGTTGCAGGAGATAATATCCGTTATCATTTCTCGGGTAGCGAAGAAAAGGAGGGGAATATCACTATCAAGTATGAATGTACATTATCGGCTGTAGATGCAATAGTAAACCTTACCTATACTCTTAACAAAGACGGTAGCCTGACTATCGATTCCCATTATAAAGCCTTATCTGATAATCTTCCTGAAATGATGAGGTTCGGTATGATTATGACTTTAGCGAAAGACTATAATGACTTTAGCTGGTACGGACGCGGCCCGCATGAAAACTATGTAGACCGTAATGCCGAAACATTTATTGGTATATGGAACAGTAAAGTGGAAGACCAGGCTTTCCCTTACTACCGTCCTCAGGAAACCGGAAACAAAACAGATGTAAGGTGGCTGGCTCTGAAAAACTCACAAGGTAAAGGTATATTAATCGAAGGATCACAACCTTTGTCGGTAAGTGCGACTAACAACAGGCCGGAAGATCTCGATCCGGGCAGGACTAAGAAACAACAACATTGGTCTGATGTCCTTCCACGCAAGGAAGTTGTGTTGTGTGTTGATCTCTTCCAGCGGGGACTTGCAGGGCTTGATTCGTGGGGTTCAAGACCGTTAGATAAATATAAATTTAAGAACAATGAGTATGCTTATGGATTTACCATAAGATGTTTACCATGAACTGAATAGAAAAAGCTTACAATGATTCAGAGGCGTAATCCCGTTTTATCTGCGGTTTCATGATGTCGCATGTATATCACGGAAGCACTGCTGAAATTTGCTTTTTAAAATTCAAAAACAGCAAGTTATGTTCATTTGTGGATGTGAGGGATACGACTTAAAAACAACTGGAGTTCGCTACTCTGCTTAGGCTTTTATATATTCAAATTTTTTATATATGCGATGAACGTCTAAAAAAAACGCTTCAAATTTGTGTAGGTATTATACAATTAGAAATGAACAAATATTTATTTGCAATAGCATAGCATATTGTCAATGCTGTTGCAAATGGAATTAACTATCGCCTGTTTATTTCCTAAACTAAACAAAATTGGAATACTTTGGAAAATCAAATGCAGATGGTTACCTTTTAATACTTTTCTTAACTCCCGGAATCTCAAAAGAGCACCTGTTTAACATATTACAATATGAGTGCAAAATACATCATTAATTTTTATTTAGAAGGGATTGAATCTGCTAAAAAACAGAAATGTTAATGGTAAAATACCATAACATGAAGCTAAAATATGAATAATATTATATATATTAGTTCATTATATTTGTAAATAAGCTGTTAACCTGATTATAATATTCAATTAATACTACATTAGATATGATACCGCTATATCAAAAACTACCCTTTGATAATACTAGATATATTAA
This sequence comes from Dysgonomonas sp. Shenzhen-Wh21, assembly GCF_043392705.1. Lineage (NCBI taxonomy): Bacteria > Pseudomonadati > Bacteroidota > Bacteroidia > Bacteroidales > Dysgonomonadaceae > Dysgonomonas > Dysgonomonas sp. Shenzhen-Wh21. The sequence goes on along the minus strand of NZ_JAIXHZ010000015.1, from coordinate 25,438 downwards.
TTTTTATAAGGAAGATTTGCCACATTTCATTGTTCCGATGCATTACCATCCTGAAATTGAAATCATGTATATATTGCAAGGAACAGGAACACGGTTTGTTGGAGATCACATCGACCTGTATGAAGAAGGAGATGTTTGCATGCTGGGGCCTAAAATAATTCATGAATGGCGAAATGATGAGGTCTATTTTCGTAAAGATGCGGGATTAAGATCTTCTTGTTTATGTCTGTTTTTTACAAGTGATATTTTCGAAAAAAACTTTATTTCACTGCCAGAAATGGATAATATCCGGTTATTGCTTGAGCGTTCGCGCCGAGGTATTAAATTTATAGGGGAAACCCGCTCCCGGATAGGTGCTCTTATGGAAGAATCAGCAAAACAGGCAGGTGTAAATAAAGTGGTTAACTTTCTGAGAATTCTGGATGTAATGTCAACAACAGAGGAATATGAATTACTGACTAGTGTAGGGTATACTGAATCGGTCAATTCAACAGACTTCCAGCGTTTCGATAAAATATACCAGTATATCATGAAAAACTTCTCTGAACAAATCAAGCTTGAAGAAGTTTCCGGTTTAGTAGGATTAACTCCTAACGCATTTTGCAGATATTTTAAGGGACGGACGAAGAAGACGTTTGTGCAATACCTTAATGATATAAGAATAGGACATGCAAAAAAACTGCTAATCAAAGGGAGGATGAAAATATCCACCCTTAGTATGGAGTGTGGATTTAATAACCTATCTAATTTCATAGAGCAATTTAAACGCTCAACAGGTATGTCACCCTCCGAATATCAAAAAAGGTTTGGAGTAAAAAACCAAAAAGCAATATAAAACAGTAATTGATAAAATACCAAAACTATTTGAGAAGATCATGGTAGTTTTCCATTACATCTATCCATATCTTTACAATATGAAATACTAGCCTTTTCAGGTAGCTTCATAAACACGATTGATACCATTGAAATACATACAATAAACGGAATGGACAGAAGGCATTTTATAAAAAAAGCAACTGCGACGGCTCTGACGGGAATTGCTTCTATTGATTTAATCAATTCCCAATCGTTGACAGATCATTCCTTTGATAAAAAGGAATATTCTTCAGTCTCGCCAAGAGCTATCACCATGTGGGACTTTTCATGGCTGGAACGTCGTTGGCCGGGTGCCGGGTATGAAGATTGGGATAAAGCCCTCGATGAACTGGCCGACCGTGGATATAATGCCGTACGAATCGACGTCTATCCGCATCTGATAGCAAAAAATCCGACTAAGAGATGGATGCTTAACGAAGTATGGAATCAACAGGTTTGGGGTAGCCCCGATTTGAATGAGGTACAGGTTCAGCCATATTTGAATCAATTTCTTGAAAAATGCAGAGAAAGAGATATTAAGGTGGGAATATCATCATGGTACAGGCAGGATACCGATAATACGGTTATGTCGATCACCTCTCCAGAAATCATGGCTGATTGTTGGATTAAAACATTGCAGTCTATCGAAGCGGATGGACTTTTAGATACAGTTATGTTTGTGGACTTGTGTAATGAATGGCCGGGAAACCTTTGGGCTCCATATTTTTCCAGTCAATATCCGCATGTAGTCTGGGGGCAATGGTATAAAGATGAATCCCTGAAATGGATGAAAACTGCGTTGAAAATAATGAGAGGTAAATATCCGGAAATACCTTTCTTATTCTCTTTCGATCATGGTGATGTGGAAAAATACAATGAAATAGATACTTCATTTCTAGACTTATACGAACACCATATATGGATGGTTCATCAGAATGGTAGTGAGTTCTACAAAGCAGTTGACTATAAAGATGGGCAGTTCTCTCCTCAGGCATACAAGAATGTTGTTGCACGGGCTGAAAAATTATATAAAGAAAAACCCGAATACTGGCAACAACTCCTTGTTGACAAAATCGAATTAATGGGTAAAGTAGCAAAGCAAAACAAACGTCTTGTGGTGACTACTGAATGCTGGGGAATTGTGGACTATAAAGATTGGCCGTTGCTCAGTTGGGATTGGGTGAAAGAACTCTGTGCGTTGGGAACCATAACCGCTGCTAACACAGGAGCTTGGATAGGAATTGCAACCAGTAACTTCTGCGGGCCTCAGTTTGTCGGTATGTGGCGGGATATCGAGTGGCATAGGAATTTGACAAAAATAATCCGCTCTTCCAAACTCGATAAAACGATTACAGAAGATAATGAAATTGTACATAAATTACTAAGAAGAATATAATATAGACAAATTATCAGATTGTAAATAAGCTTAAATTTAATATCAAAACTCTAACTATTACTATGAAAATGGTAGACAAGGTCAATCCGGATATAAGCCCTTGTTAATCATTAGAATTATTAATCTATCAAATTAATTATTTTATGGAAAAAAGAAATAGAATTATTTCCTTTAAGGCCTTTCTTTTCTCAAAAAAGACGGTGCTACTTCCGGTTTTTCTACTCATATTTTGCCAGTTGATACAGGCACAAAGTGGAAAAAACATTGCAGGGATTGTAACTTCCCTCTCAGACAATGAACCTTTGATTGGGGTGAGTGTCGTACAAAAAGGAACAACAAATGGAACGTTAACCGATATCGATGGAAAGTTTGAATTGACTGTTCCTTCCGATTGTGTACTCGAAATCAGTTATATTGGTTTTATCCGTCAGGAAATAAATGTAAGGCCCGGAGATACCGACATCCGGATATCCCTGAAAGAGAATTCTCAGGAATTAGAAGAAGTCGTTGTTATGGGGTATGGTGTTCAGAAAAAGAAACTTATCACCGGCGCTACTGTACAGGTAAAAGGTGATGATATTCAAAGAATGAGCACAGTAAACCCACTTACAGCCTTGCAAAGCCAGACTCCGGGCGTTAACATTACCCAAACTTCCGGTATGCCGGGCGAAGGATTCAAAGTCAACATCCGTGGTATAGGAACCGTCGGAGATTCCAGCCCCTTAGTGGTTATCGACGGAATAGTAGGAGGTGATATAGGTACGCTCAATCCCGGAGACATAGAGTCGGTGGATGTACTTAAAGATGCGGCTTCCGCAGCTATCTATGGATCGAGAGCGGCAAATGGCGTTATCCTTATTACGACTAAACAGGGAAGAAGTGGAAAAGCAACAATCTCATATGATGGATATTTTGGTGTGCAGAATGTGTATAAAATGCCCGATCTTCTTAACGCGCAGGAATATGCAACAATAATGAACGAAGCCAGATTAATGGACGGACTTCCTGAATATAATTTCAGCAGTCTGGTTCCTAATTGGGAAAGTATTGCAAACGGAAGCAATCAGGGAACAAACTGGTTCGATGCCATAAGGAATAAAAATGCTCCTATGCAAAACCATTCTCTCAATATCGCAGGAGGAAACGATCAGGGTATATATTCTATCGGTATCTCATATACTTCGCAAGAAGGTATACTGGGAAAGCCGGTTGAACCGAACTATGACAGATACAATTTCCGGGCAAATTCAGAATTTACTCTCTATAAAAAAGACGGACTTGATATCATAAAATTCGGTGAAAATGTAACATATTCATATACTGAAAAATCGGGTATTGGTATCGGAAACATCTACCAGAACGACTTGCGATATGCGATGCGTGCCAGTCCATTTATGCCTGTCTACGATGAAAATGGCGACTATCATTCTGCTTTGCAATGGAATCTGATGCAGGCAAACCCTATAGCATACATGGATTATGAAAGAGGACAGAATATGCAGAAAAATCATAATCTGAGGGCAAAAGCATTTATAACCATACAACCGGTTAAAAACCTGGTAATCAAGAGCAACTTTAGTATTGGTCTCAATGGAATATCTTATCGGGTGTTCAAACCGGAATATAATTTATCTTCCAATGCATATAGGAATGAGAATTATGTCTCTCAGGAAATGGCGTTAGGCCTTGGATGGCTATGGGAAAATACGGTCAACTACAGCTTTAATCTGAATGAAAAGCACAACTTCGATGTTTTGGTTGGTCAATCATTAGAGCGTAATGGGCTGGGTGAACGTATGAAAGGAGAAAATGTAAATTCCATATTCAATGATTTTGATCATGCTTATCTCACTAATACAAATGTAATCTATGCTGACAAAACGAAATTGATCGGTTCGCCTTATGCCGACAAGCATGGTATTGCTTCTTTCTTTGGACGTGTAAATTATAACTACAAAGAAACATACATGGCCTCATTGATTATGCGCGCCGATGGGTCATCTAATTTTGCAAAAGGTAACAGATGGGGTTACTTCCCGTCCATATCTGCCGGATGGGTAATTTCTAATGAATCATTTATGGAACAGACAAGAGGATTTATGGATTTCCTCAAATTACGGGCGAGTTGGGGACAAAATGGAAACCAGCAAATTGATCCTTATCAATACCTGGCGCAGATTTCCTTTACCAGTTCTAATTATTTCTTTGGAAACGATAAGAAAACAATATCTTCAGGATCATATCCTTCTCTGTTAGCAAATCCCGACGTCACATGGGAAACATCTGAACAATTAGATTTTGGATTTGATGCCCGATTCCTGAATGGACGTTTAGGTGTAAACTTCGATTATTATACCAAGACGACCAAGGACTGGTTAGTTGTTGCTCCCACATTAGACCTTTATGGGGCGAATCCTCCTTATAAGAATGGAGGAGAAATCAAAAACAATGGGGTTGAAGTGGCATTGAACTGGAATGATAATATTGCTGATTTTACCTATGGAGCTAATCTGAATTTCACTTACAATAAAAATGAGGTAACGAAAATAGATAATACAGAAGGTATTATTCAGGGAAAAACCAATGTGTTAAGTGAGGGAATGACCGAAATATACCGTGCTCAGGAGGGTTATCCCGTAGGATATTTCTATGGATATAAAACCTTAGGTGTTTTTCAGACCGAAAAAGAAATAGCGGAATACAAAGGTGCTAAATTATCAAATTCACAACCGGGAGACCTTATCTTCGAAGATTATAATGGAGACGGAGCTATTGACGATAAAGACCGCCAGATGATAGGGAATCCAAATCCTGATGTAATACTTGGTATCGGACTAAATTTTGGATATAAAGGTTTCGACTTATCGATAACTGCAAATGCTTCGTTAGGACATCAGATCGCAAAATCGTACCGTTCTTTCACAGATAATCCTCTTGATAACTACACTACTGAAATATTTGGACGCTGGCACGGGGAAGGTACTTCTAACCGTCTGCCAAGACTTACTTCGGGTTCCAGTTCAAACTGGCAATATATGTCTGATATTTTTATTGAGGACGCTGATTATCTGCGCATTCAGAATATTACGATAGGCTACGACTTCAAAAAACTATTTCCCCGCATGCCTTTGGGACAGGCCCGTCTTTATTTTACGGCACAGAACCTGTACACATTTACGGGCTATTCCGGTCTCGATCCTGAAATAGGCTGGGGTGCAGATGAATCATGGGCTTCAGGTATCGATGTGGGTAACTATCCTGCACCCCGGACGTACATCGTAGGAGTTAACCTTAAGTTTTAGTAATATACAAATATTGCCTTTACAATAAAAATGTATAAATATGAAAAAAATTATATTTCTTTTAATAACAACGTTGACACTTATATCCTGTGACGGTTTCCTCGACTCAGAAAACATGGTGCAAAAGGATACTTCAAACTACCCAACAAATGCTAAGGAGATTGAAGAGCTACTGACAGGGATCTATTCTGTTTTTCCCTCTGTAAATGTAAATCAATGTACGTTTTTTGTTTCCGAGTTAATGTCGGATGATCGCCTGGGAGGAGGAGCCGCAGTCGACAGAAGTTGGGCAGCATTAGACCAGATGAAGAAAATCAATGATAACATGTTTTCCGATTTCTGGAAAAAGATGTACTATGGTATTTATCGGACGAATCTCTTACTGGAAGTGATAGACAATATTGAGACATGGAATACACCGAATCAAAAAGATATTATAAAAGCAGAGGCTCATTTTTTGCGGGCTTACTTTTATCTCGAATTGAGCAGGGCTTTCGGAAATGTACCTTTAAGTCTTAATACATTAGATGAGAATCTGCCACGTGCTTCTGCTGAAGGAGTTTATGGACAAATAGCAGCAGACCTGAAATATGCCATAGAAAATCTTACAAGCAATACATTCGAACAAGATAAAGCCCGTTCGGGACATGCGACTAAATGGGCCGCCCAAGGTATGATGGCACGTGCGTTCCTGTTCTATACCGGATATTATAAAAAAGAGTCGATGCCTCTTGCCGGAGGTGGCGAAGTGGGCAAGCAACAGGTAATAAACTGGCTCGATGACTGTATAAAAAATAGTGGTCACGGCCTGATACCGGAATTTCATAATCTTTGGCCTTATGGAAATAGTGCCACAGCTCCCGATTATAAATATGCCGCAGATAATGATGTTCAGTGGATAGGAGAAGAAGGCGCAAATTACGAGACAGTCTATGCAATAAAATATTCAGCAATGGGTGAAGACAATTCAACAAGCCTGTATTATTCAAATCAACCGGTTCTTTATTTCTCGATACGTAATCAACCCAGTTTTGCTGACATCTTTCCATTTGGCGAAGGATGGGGCGGAGGTCCTGTGGCTACAAATATGATAAATGACTGGAAAACTAAAGAGCCGAATGATCCAAGACGCGATGCTTCTGTTCTTGATGTTGATAATCCGGACGAAGGATTAACAAATTATACATGGGGAGCCAGTATGCAAATTCAGGAGACAGGGCTTTGGCAAAAGAAATATATAGCTATCAATGCTTACCACTCTGAATATGGACTTTGCAATTACAGTTGCTCTTTATATGGCAGATCACCGAGTTACAAGGCAGATAATACCCAGGATCAAATTATTATCCGTTTTGCTGACATTTTGTTAATGATGGCCGAATTGACAGAAGACGCATCGTATATCGATCAGGTAAGAGACCGTGTAGGCTTAGGTTCTGTTGGAGCATACACTGAAGAAGCCTTGCGCAACGAACGTCGTTGGGAACTTGCTTTTGAAGGGTTACGTTATTACGATCTTCTCCGTTGGGGTATTGTCGGTGATGCATTAAACAAGCAAAACGGCATTCAGGTGAAGAATAATGGAGTAGATGCAGTGATGAGCTATGACAATATCAATGCGCGTTACCAGCAAACAGGAGGATTCCTCCCTGTTCCGCAAACTCAGATTGACCTTTCCGGAGGTGTCTTAACGCAAACTCCAGGTTGGGGTAGTGATGCGATTTATTAATAATGTGAATTTTTAAATTGAAGAATATGAAAAAAATAACATTAATATATTCCATTTTATTCTCTCTGATATTTATGTTCTCTTGCGATCCTATCGAGGATAGAGAAAGTATGGGAGGGATAGTGCCTGCAAGTGACTTTAAACTGGAGACCTACTCAATTTTAGTAGATAATGTGGCTAGTAACAAGATCGTAATGAAGAACAGCACCTATGGCGTCGGCTCATTCTGGGATTATGGTTCAGGATTCTCGTCGCGTCAGCAAGATACAGTTATTGTACCGTTTTTGGGTAATCTCCCAATTACATTCACCGGAATATCCAACGGAGGAACAGAGACAAAAAGCCAAACAGTACAAGTTGATAAAATAGCATTCCCCGTTGACGAAACATGGAATCTGTTAGCGGGTTACGACGCAAATGGCAAGACCTGGATGTGGGACTTCAACGATCCTGGTGATGTGGTTTTTGGAAACGGAGCAGCAATTGTGGACTACGGGCCTGCATGGGCGCAAAACTCCGCCGCATCAATGGATACAAACGATCCTACAGTAGGAATGAATGGGACAATGACTTTCGACTTAAATATGAAGGCCAATTTCACTAAAAAGAACGGTAGCGGAAGTGTGGTTGGAACAAGCTCTTTCTCATTTGATATGACAAAGAAAATCCTGTCGGCGGATGGTGTAACTGATTGGTCTATAGGCCAGCTTAATATTCCTGATGCTTCGGTAATGCATGGAATCTCCCCGAATGCACCCGGTCAACCTATTGTCCACACTTACGAAATATTAAAACTCACCGAAAATGAAATGGTTCTTGCAATTATCAGTCCCAATGGATGGGAAGGATGGTATTGGAAATTTAAAGTAAAAGAATAATGGGATTTTAGGCTGAACAAATTTTTGAATTCTAATCGGGAGCAGAGTGGAAAACTAACTCCTCCTTGCTCCTGATTTACCTTTGTTTATGATGAAAAAAAATATATTTTTTATTTGTTTGATATTTAATACTATTCTCCTTTCCGCTCAGTATCAACGGGCTGAAATGTGGGCAGAAAAAATTGCCGAACTCGACGAAAAAAATCGGATAGAAGGCATTATTCAGGATTGCGTTCTATTTATTGGCAGTTCTACTTTTACACGTTGGGGAAATGTCGCAGATTATTTTCCTGGCTCTAAAGTCGTGAACAGGGCTTTCGGAGGCTCTATGTTATGCGACCAGATCTATTTTTTTGATAAGGTTGTAAAACCGTTCAATCCGAAACAAGTTGTGATTTATTCCGGAGATAATGACCTGAATGATACTCCTACGACTCCGGAACAATATATGGAAGATGTAATATGCATGACCAGGCTTATTCACTATCATTTTCCGTATGCTAAAATAATGTTTGCATCCATAAAGCCAAGCACGGCACGGACGCATTCATTCAAAAAATATAAGAAGGCAAATCAACTGGTAGCCGAATATGCTGCCAAGTACGATTATATAGATTATGTAAATATATGGGATTGTTTTTTTGATAAAAAAGGAAAATTGATCAAGGAATATTTTACCGATGACAATATACATATAACTAAGGATAGTTATCGTTTCCTGCAAGAAGCGATGTATGACAAAATACTTCAAAAATAGACGGCGAGATGAAAAAGATATTTGGGATTATTATATTATTTATGTTTATTACAGGTTTTCAAAATCTGAATGCCCAATACGAACTCAATTTCGGGCTACAATCGAAACAACCGGAAAGTGAATTGCCGAAGTCAAAGGCAACTTTCATCCCTCCTACCCCTAAAGTTTATCAGTATATTAACGGAGAGTTGCAAAAAGACGATGAAGGCAATTTTACTATAAGCAAAGGTTGGGAAATGATGGAAGCTTATAAGCTGTTTGAAGAAGGTAATTCTTTATGGAAGACTTCTTCAGGTAATACCGGCTGGTATAACGCGACTGTTCCCGGAACTGTATTGACTACCCTAGTCGATCAGGGAATATATCCTGATCCTTATTATAGTCTCAATAATCTACATATCCCCGATACGTTATGCCGTATGGATTGGTGGTATCGTGTAACCTTTGATATTCCAGCAGATGTCCTCGATTCCGAATATGAACTTTTATTGAACGGTATCAATTACAAAGCTGATGTATGGCTGAACGGGCAACGGCTCGGGAATATCGCAGGAGCATTTAAAAGAGGTATTTTTCCTACAAAAGGGATATTGAAGAAAAATGGAAAGAACATTTTGGCTATCCATATCTTTCCACCAAATAATCCGGGAATACCTCATGAACAAAATAAGCTGTCATTCGGTGGCAACGGAGGAGTTTTATGCCTCGACGGCCCCACTTTTATCTCATCCGAAGGATGGGACTGGATACCGGGAATGAGAGACAGGAATATTGGTATATGGCAAGATGTTAAGCTGGTAAAAACGAATAAAGTTAAGATTCAGGATCCTTTTGTAATTACCGATTTACCTTTACCTGATACATCTTATGCTGACTTAACAATAAAAACAACACTGGAAAATATCACAGGGCAGACTCAAAGGTTGACATTAAAAGGGAAAATAAATAACATAACTTTCTCAAAAGAGATTACGCTAAGCCGCAACGAAAAGAAAGAAGTAACGATTGACAAAAATGAGTTCAGCCAGTTGAGGATGCAAAATCCACAATTGTGGTGGCCAAACGGTTACGGAAGCCAATATCTCTATAATCTTGAATTGTCGATAGAACAGGAAAATAAGATATTACAAACCAAAAACATCCGTTTCGGTGTAAGGGAATTATCTTATGAACTGATGGCGCAATCGGAAGCCAAAGAGAATATTCGCTTCAACTACAGCCCTACCGATGCAAGAGATGTAGGTAAACCTTTATTCAATAATAAGAATGCGGTAAAACTGGAAAATACTCAATATCCGGACATCTTTGTGCCGACTTTTGAGAAGGGGGCAGAAAAATATATCAACAGAATAACCGCTAGCGAAGAAAAAGATAATCCTTACCTGACTATCCTGATTAATGGCAAAAGAATATTCTGCCGCGGAGGAAACTGGGGAATGGATGACGGGATGAAGCGGGTATCGAGGGAAAGACTCGAACCGTATATCAAACTCCATAAGGAGATGGGCTTCACTATGGTGCGCAACTGGACAGGTGAAACAACCGAGGAATTGTTTTACACGCTGTGTGATGAATACGGATTACTCGTGTGGAACGATTACATGATGTCGACACAGACATTCAATCTTGAACCATTAGATCATAAACTCTTTCTTGATAATGCGGAAGACATTGTCCGCCGTTTCCGCAATCATCCGTCCATTGCTATCTGGTGCCCTCGTAATGAAGGTTATGCTCCTGTTGCACTGGAAGATGGTTTTCAGAAAATAATCATAGAGAACGACGGAACTCGCCATTATCATGGAAACTCGATGAAACTCAACCTTCGTCCCAGCGGGCCATGGCACTATCTTGTTAAGTCTATGGATTACCTGACAGAGCGTTCTGATGGATTCACTACCGAACTGGGAGCACCATCCGTACCCACAGCCAATACTATCCGCAAATTCATAGCAAAAGAAGACCTTTGGCCGATAGGAGACGTATGGTATTACCACGACCTGCACATCGAAAGTTTCGACTGGAAAGATTATATCCGGGATGTAAACCGTATAGGTAAAGAGGAAAGCAAAAATATAGATGAATTTGCAGCCCGGGCACAGTTCAAGAATTACATCCTCTACCGTAATATGCTGGAGGCGTGGAATAACAAAATGTGGAACCATGCCAGCGGAATACTGCTGTGGATGAGCCATCCGGCATGGCCCAGTATGACATGGCAGACATATTCTTATGATTATGAAACTCCCGGATCGTATTTCGGAGCAAAAAAGGCCTGTGAACCTGTGCATATTCAATGGAATTGTATCAACAACCAGTTACAGGTTATAAACACAACCTTGGCAAGTCTGCCTTCAGCTAAAGTTTGCTTTGGAATATATGATTTAAAAGGGAAAAAGCTTTTCAACAAACAACTGAAAGTGAACATCGGAGAGAATAGTGCAACTAATTGCGGTGAGATGACTATTCCTTCGGATATTCAAGAAGAATTGCTGTTAGTGAGGGTAGTATTGGAAGATGCCAAGGGAAAACAGATTTCAGTAAATGATTACTGGATCAATCAGAAAGACAGTAACGATTATACTAAAATATCAGATATAGGAAAAGCCGGAATTAAAATCATAGAAAAAGGAACTAATTATAAAAACGGAATTCTATCACTCAAAGCGGAAGTTAAGAATACGGCACCGGATATAGCCCTGACTGTCAAGCTAAACGCCCGGGAAAAAGAAACCGGTCAGATTATACTCCCTGCTTATATTTCCGATGGGTATTTTAATTTATTACCTGGTGAAACCCGGATTTTAGACGTGGAAATACCATTGCAGGAGAAGAGAGAAATATACATGTCGGCAGAAGGATTAAATATATTCTAAAGAGAAAATAAAAGGTAAAAAGTACAGATTAATTATACAAAGAATACATTACCATGAAATAGAAATATCTTATGGATAGGGAGAAATTGTCTCAAAAAATAAAGAACGAACATGGATAAATCGAAAATTTTGTTTCCAAAAGCAATATTCACGAATAATCTTTTAACCGGGGAGAGCGTAAAATGTGACACACGCAAACTATCCGATCTGGAGAATATATTTCTGGATAAAGAAGCTTTCCGCAATATGGATTTGCAGCAAACAGTATACAATGTCAGCAGCCTGCTTCCCGTAAAGGAAAATACTTCCGGAGGGCTTTTCTTCGGCATAACAACGATTTATCCGGGAAAAGTGGGAGATGAATATTTTATGACAAAGGGGCATTTTCATTCAAATCTCGATACTGCCGAATTTTATTGGGGAGTGGAAGGTGAAGGAATGCTTATAATGATGGATATGGACAGGAATGTATGGGCTGAAAGAATGTTTCCGGGAAGCCTGCATTATATACCGGGAAAAGTTGCCCATCGTGTAGCGAATACCGGCTATCAAAAGCTGGTATTCTCTGCCTGCTGGCCATCAGATGCCGGGCATGATTATAAATCGATCGCGAAAGATGATTTCGCCATGCGGCTGATAGAAAAAAATGGAGTTCCTGTACTGATTAAATAAAAAACAATGAAAGAAACATATACAATAGGAATCGATCTGGGAGGTACATTCGTAAAGGTGGGATTGATTGGTAACGGACAAATTATAGACTGTTCTGCATTCGAGTCTAATATGCAAAACGGATTGGAAGTCAATTTGCCGGGATTGAAATCGACAATACTGGATATTATCGAAAGAAATAATGTTCTGGTAAATGAGCTGACCGGCATTGGCCTTGCTTTCCCGGGTATAGTAGATGCCACTAACAGCAAAGTATTATCTACGAACGAAAAATATGATGATGCATGCCGGTTGAATCTGGAAGCATGGTGCGAAATAAATTTCGGAGTACCGTTCTATATCGATAATGATGCCCGGCTTGCGGCAATAGGAGAATGGAAATACGGCGCGGCAAAAGGCCTCAATAATGTAGTAATGATGACTCTCGGAACGGGAATAGGTACAGGTGTCATCCTGGATGGCAGAGTCATGTATGGAGAGCATTTCCAGGCGGGATCACTGGGCGGACATTTTGTTGTAGATTACAAAGGACGGAAATGCTCATGTGGAAATATCGGATGTGTAGAAGCCCATGCCTCATCATTCTTCCTGCAAAGAATAATCGAAGAAAGCGATAACTTATCCTCTGCATTTAAAGCAGAATCAACAGACTATACTTTCGAAAAACTGTTCTGCCTGTCGAAAGAGAATGAAGAAGCCCAATCGCTGATAAATGAATGCCTGAATGTATGGGCAGCGGCAATCGTCACTTATATACATGCGTACGATCCGCAGATAGTGATCGTAGGAGGAGGAATTATGAAAAGTGAGAATTTAATCTTACCGTTTCTTCGCCGCTATGTGGATGAAAACGCATGGTGTCCTACGCAGAAAGTAGAGATCGTAGCTTCAGAATTGGGAGATAACGCAGCCGTATTAGCCGCGGAATATTGTTTAATAAATAAAATAAGAAAAAGTGAATCCGCTAAAATATAAATCAAATTATGATAAATATCCGGTGGTTCAGTTACCGGACGATTATATAAAAGATTGTTTCCAGGGTTGGAATGCGATAGGAAGTGAAATAGCTATTAAACTACAACAGAAAGTTGGGAAAAAAAATATCCTTGTCATAGAATGCTATCCTGGGGTATTTGAAAAAGAAATTGAAGATAATTTTCTATCTAAATTTCCTGATGCACTGATTCTGAATTCATCATCGGCAATGCTCGAAGATGATAAACTCAATGCATTGCTGAAAGAAGATATAACAGACGATGAAATATTCGGTTATATGACACGCCGGAATATCGACTGTTATTTCGATACTCAAAGAGTTGAAGCGGTACGAAACCAAATAAAAGAAGCCAAAAATGAAATGATAATTATTTTTGGTACAGGCGCAGCTTATATTCAGCCGGAATCCGATATGCTTATCTATGCCGATATGGCAAGGTGGGAAATACAGATGCGTTTCCGCAGGAATGAGATAAGCAATGTCGGTATTAATAATAAGGACGAACGTGCTTCCCTGAAATATAAAAGAGCTTTTTTTGTAGACTGGCGCATCTGTGACCGATTCAAAAAGAAATTAATGCCAAAATGGGATTACGTCCTCGACACGAATATCAAAAACGAACCTAAAATGGCTACGGCCAAGGCTATACGTGCAGGACTGAAACAGGCTGCAAGCCAGCCATTCCGTGTAGTTCCTTTTTTCGATCCCGGACCATGGGGCGGACAATGGATGAAAGAAGTCTGCGACCTCGACAGAGATCAAAAGAACTTTGCATGGTGCTTTGATTGTGTGCCTGAAGAGAACAGTCTCTTGCTTGGTTTCGGCGATGTGAAATTCGAATTGCCGTCTATAGATTTGGTTTTCGCACATCCCTGTGATTTGTTGGGAAAACCTGTGCATGCCCGTTTCGGAGATGAATTCCCTATTCGCTTCGATTTCCTCGATACAATGGATGGAGGTAATTTAAGCTTACAGGTGCATCCTCTGACAGAATATATACAGGAAAAGTTCGGGATGCACTACACGCAGGAAGAAAGCTATTATATGCTCGATGCCCGGGAAGATGCAGTAGTATATCTCGGTCTGAAGAACGGCATAGATAAGGATAAAATGATCAGTGAACTTGAAGATTCCCAGACTACAGGAAAATTCGACGCAGATAAATATATCGGGAAATATCCTGTAAAAAAGCACGACCATATACTAATTCCTCCCGGTACAATACATTGTTCGGGGATTAACGGGATGGTATTTGAAATAAGCGCGACTCCTTTTATATTCACTTTCAAACTATGGGACTGGGCTCGTCTTGGACTCGACGGTAGGCCACGTCCTATCAATATCGAGCATGGAAAGAATGTGATACAATGGAACAGGGACGAAAACTGGGTGAAAAATGAAGGTATCAATCAGATAGTGAAGGTGGCTGAAGGCGATGGCTGGCATGAAGAAAAAACCGGATTGCACGAGTGCGAATTTATAGAAACCCGCCGTCATTGGTTCTCCAAGACAGTACCTCATAAAACAAACGGTAGTGTAAATGTACTGAACCTGGTGGAAGGACGTGAGGCGATAGTGGAAAGTCCGACAAACGCATTCGAACCGTTTGTTGTGCACTATGCCGAAACTTTTATCATCCCCGAGGCTATGAAAGAATATACAATACGCCCTTTCGGTGAATCGGAAGGGAAAGAATGTGCTACCCTCAAAGCTTATGTGAGACACAATGGATAAGAAAATTCTTCAATTTGATCCCGGATTTGGAATTCAGCCTGTCAGTAATCCTTTAGGCTTTCTATACGAAAATGATGTGTTTGGACCTGAGGTTGAAAACAGACGGTTGGACGACATACGGAAAAGCCTGATGCAACCCGATTGCGATGGCCCGGAAGTGGTCTATTCCATTGCTATGGATGTAGGAAAAAAAATACACCGTGAGATGCTAATCGACAGGCACCTCTTGTTTGGAGTGGTGACATTTGCTGCCGGGAAATTAGGTGCAGAGCCTATACGCAGTCAGGGACATATACATAAAGTCTCACCGGTAAGCAACTGGTCTACTCCCGAAGTATACGAAATATGGTCGGGTGAAGCCATTATATATATGCAGGAATATGCAGAAGACGATCCGGGACGTTGTTTTGCTGTGTATGCCAAGCAGGGAGACGTGGTAATTGTTCCGCCTTATTGGGCTCATGCCACTATAAATGCGAATCCGGACAAAGAAATGACATTCGGGGCGTGGTGTGACCGAAAATACGGATTTGAATATGATGGCGTAAGGAAGCATAAGGGTATTGCCTGGTATCCGCATTTCGATGAGAATAATACATTGGAATGGGTGGCTAATCCCCTCTATAATAGTTCATCTTTAATATGCAAAACGCCTGAAAAATATCTTTCTTTAGGCATTAAGGATAATAAGTCTATATATCAGTTGTTTGAAGAAAATCCTGATTTATTTTTGTTTGTTCCTTTTCCTCAAAAAAAGAAGGATGTATGGGTGGATTTTGTGCCATAGAAGTAAATTAATTTAAAATAGAAAAGTTTATCTATATATTTTAGGTGTAGGAATAGTTATTAAAAACGATCTTTGAAAAATAGAAAGTCAGGTTTTAATAAAATAAATACACAATAAAAATCCTGCAATAGTGTAACATTTGCCTCGCCTTCGCTTCGGCGATCGTTGATTGTAACTTTTTTATTAAAAGCTAATGGCTACCAGTTAAAGGCTAAAATACTAATTCGTATATTTAAATTTCAAAATATGAGATTTTTTTATTTTTTACCAGTATTATGTTTTATTATGTTGTCTTCCATAGTTTTGGCACAGAAACCTATCTATATGCAGATAAATGAAAGTTGGCAATTCAAACAGGCCAGGTTGGATAATTGGTATCCGGCAACAGTACCCGGAGTAGTGCATACCGATCTTGTCAAGAATAAATTGATAAAAGATCCTTTCTTCGAGCTCAATGAACGAACCATGCAATGGATAGACAAGGAGGATTGGATCTATGAAACAAATTTTGACGTATCATCCGAAATCTTTGAGAAGAATAACATTTCTATTTTCTTCAAAGGATTGGACACTTATGCCGATGTATATCTTAATGAGGAAAAAATACTGGCAGCGGATAACATGTTCCGTGAATGGAAAGTAGATGTAAAGAAATTACTGAAACAAAAAGATAATAAACTAAGGATATATTTTTATTCCCCGATAAAAAAAGCGTTGCCCGAATGGCAGGCCAGTCCGATCACTTATTTTGCATCTAACGATCAATCGCAAAACGGCGGAATGTTCGATGCGAAAGTCAGTGTTTATACCCGTAAGGCCGGATATCATTACGGATGGGACTGGGGGCCACGGTTGGTTACTTCCGGTATCTGGAAACCGGTTATACTGGAAGCATGGAATGATGTGAAAATAGAGAATGTACATTACATACAGAAAAATGTAACAGCCCGCAATGCTGATATTGATACTGGCATCGAAATATTATCAGATAAGGATGCACAGACAGTAAAGATTCAAATACTGGACGAGAACACGGATAAGATATTAACCGAAACTTCATCTGAACTGACAGCAGGAAAAAACATAGTAAATGTAAACTTCAAACTGAAGAATCCGACCTTGTGGTGGAGTAACGGGCTGGGTAAACCTCATTTGTACAGTTTCAAAACAAAACTGATACTGAATGGTGAGACTGCCGATGAAGATAAAACCCGCGTTGGTATCCGTTCCATAGAAGTAGTCAGAAAGCCTGATAATGAAGGCTTGGCATTCTATTTTAAACTGAATGGAGTTCCAATATTCTCGAAAGGAGTTAACTACATACCCGGAGATGTTTTTTTGCCCCGTCTAACAAGGAGCGACTATGAGAAGACGATAAAAGATGCAGTAGATGTCAATATGAATATGATACGTGTCTGGGGAGGCGGTATCTATGAGGATGATATATTTTATGATTTGTGTGATGAAAATGGCATTCTTGTCTGGCAGGACTTTACATTCGCCTGCAGTGTATATCCTTTAGGCGATAAGATGAAAGAAAATATAAGACAGGAAGCTAAAGACAACATTCGCCGTTTGCGTAACCATGCATCGCTTGCTCTCTGGTGCGGCAATAATGAGATTATGGATGCGATATTCAATTGGGGATGGATGGAAAAATATAAAAAGGAAAATCTGGAACATTTTGATATTATTCTGAAACAATATTTTGATCTTTTTCACGAACTGTTACCTGAAGCGGTGGCAGAACATAACCCAGAGACTTACTATCTCCCTACATCACCTTTCAATGACATGAAAGGCACACGAAGCGAGACTTCGGGCGATTATCATTACTGGGCCACCTGGCAGCAGGGACTTCCTATTTCAACATTTAACGATGTTCGAAGCCGTTATTTCAGTGAATATGGTTTTCAATCTTTTCCGACGATCGAAACTGTGAAAAAATATACATCCGACAGCCGTGACATGAATATATATTCAGATGTGATGATGTGGCATCAAAGGGGTGGAATGAACGCCAATAAAACAATAGAGAAATGCATTATCAATGAATATGGCAAAGCGAAAGATTTCGAATCCTTTCTGTATCTCAGCCAACTGTTGCAAGGCGATGCCATGAAGATCGCCATGGAAGCACACCGGCGCGATATGCCATTCTGTATGGGTAGCCTTTACTGGCAGCATAACGATTGCTGGCCTGTGGCCTCATGGTCGAGCAGGGATTATTGCGGGCAATGGAAAGCGCAGCATTATTTTACAAAAAAGGCTTTCGATGAAATATTGATATCGACTGATCTGAAAAATAATAACTTAGATGTATATATTATTTCCGACAAGTTGGAAAAACTGAAAAGTAAATTAAGGATACAGATTATAACACTGGATGGGAAAGTTATCTCCGATATAAATAAGGATATTGTTATTGCACCAAATTCAAGCACCAAAGTTTTAGAATTAAAACTGAAAGAAGAGAAAAAAGAAAATGTTATCATTTATGCTTATTTAGAAATGGATAGAAAACCGCATTACGAAAACATTTCTTTCCTGACTGAACAAAAGAACATGCAATATTCGGCTTGTCAAATAACTAAAAACATACATGTTATAGATGACGGATATGAAATAAATTTAAAGAGTGATAAATTTGCACGAGGTGTCTTTTTATCGATAAATGGAACTGATCACCACTTTAGTGATAACTTTTTTGATTTGCTTCCTGATAAAGAATATCGTATAAAAGTGACCACATCATTATCCCTGAATGAATTTGAGAAACAGCTAAAAATAATATCAATAGCAGACGCCTTAATAAATGAATAAATAATAAAAACATGAAAAACAGCAAATATTTATATTGGATCACATTTGTAGCGATTAATGGAGGATTGATGTTTGGGCTTAATATGGCATCTATTTCAGGCGCTACGGAAATGTTGCAAAGCGATTTTTCATTAAGCAACAGCGGCCTCGGAATGGTTACAGGCTCAATGATGCTCGGTTGTCTGATTGGGGCATTATTCACGGGAAGTCTGGCTGAAAGATTCGGCCGGAAAAAGATAATGATATTCGCTGCTATTTCTTTCATCATTTCAGCGTTGGGTTGTGCATTATCCAATAGTCTGACTATGCTGACCGCTTTCCGTATTCTTATAGGTATTACCGTAGGCTCAATATCTGTAGTTGGACCCATGTATATTTCGGAAGTTGCACCTGCAAAAAAGAGAGGAACACTGGTGTCGTTTAATCAATTAGCGATAACTATCGGAATCCTTTTAGCTTACTTTCTGGATTATCTGTTGGTTGATCTGGGAGACCAAAGCTGGAGGTATATGCTGGGAATTCCTGCAGTTTTCGCTGTACTATTCCTGATTTTCCTTATTATATCCTTTCCCGAAAGCCCGCGTTGGTTGTTGAAGCAGGGTAAAAAAGAGTTATCCCTGACTATCTTTGAAAAAATAGAAGGAGGTATTCCTGAAGAATTATCAGAATTAAAAATATCGAATAACAACACTACCTCTATTTCTATCAAAGACTTATTTAGAGGAAAAACAGGAAAGATCGTATTCATCGGTACACTGATCGCTGTATTTCAACAAATAACAGGGATAAATGCGGTTCTTATCTTTGCCCCTGATATTCTGAAATCGGCAGGCGTCGGAGGAGAAACTGCTTTGCAACAATCGATGCTCGTCGGGCTGGTTAATTTCTTAATGACCATTGTCGCTATTCGCTTGGTGGATAAGAAAGGACGCAAGACATTGTTGCTATCAGGGGCGATAGGAATGACCATCGCATTATCTTTCCTTACTTATCAGTTTACTCAACCGGACAGGAACTCCACTCTGGTACTGATCGCATTATTATTGTATATTGCTTTTTTCGCAGCATCTTTCGCTCCTGTAATGTGGGTTATTATATCGGAAATATACCCTGCTGATATAAAAGGACTGGCTATGTCTTTTTCTACAGCAGTGAGCTGGGTGTTTACGTTCATAACTGTTTACACAGCTCCTTTAATCCGCTCCAACTGGGGAGATTATGCTCTATTTGCGATTTATGCCTTATTTTCTGTATTGGCTTTTATTTTTGTAAAGAGATATATACCCGAAACAAAAGGCAAAACATTGGAACAAATACAAGAAGAACTGAAATTATAGTTCTACAGAGTGCCTTTTCTTCTGGAATATCTTTGCTATAATGAATTTAATCGGACTTTTCGCGACATTCTAAGTCGGTCTTATTTGATGTTTAGACAGGATTCTCCAGATTGTGGCAGTTTAACATTAAGTTAGATAATACTCGGTTGATTCTCTACCAACCAAATCTATTGTGTTTTGGAAACTGCCAAGTTTATGAAATGACCATATAACACCATCTGTTATAGTTATTTCAAAACCATTAATAATTTCATTAGAACATTCTCTATTTTCCCATTTTCTATGCTATAATAAAAGGTACCAATATTTCCATTAAAATTATGGAAATATTGGTCCGAAGCGGATCCCTTCTAAATATTATCTGCAGCTTGTCGATATAATAAATTAGTAGCCTCTGTTATCTCTATTTAAAAACGAAATCTCCAGAATCGTAAGAATTATTGGCTGATTGAACAATTATCCCACCGGCATTTAATACCCAACATCTTTAATCAAATTGAAAACTACAATATAGTCTGTTATGATATTCTAAACTGGCTCTGGCAATTTTCTTATCGTCTGTCGATAAGCTAAATGCTAAAATAGCCCTATAGCCATCTTTCATTCAATAAATATATGCTTCTGAAAACAATAGTACTGTAAGTTGCACATATTTTCTATTTCATCGGTGTCAAACAATCTATATTTGCGTACAGAAATACAATAAAGTACGTACATAATACCTATGAAAAACTCAATCTTATATTTATCTACATTGTCTTTAATAGGATGTGCTGCTCAACCCGAAGAGAAGCCCAATATTATCGTTATTCTCGCAGATGATTTAGGCTTTGGGGATGTCAGTGCCTATGGTTCTACAACAATACATACTCCAAATATAGACAGACTAGCACATGAAGGCGTTTGCTTTACTAATGGATATGCTACCTCGGCAACATCCACCCCAAGCCGTTATGCATTAATGACGGGAATGTATCCATGGAAAAATAAAGATGTTAAGATCCTTCCGGGTGATGCACCCCTTATTATAGATGAAAATCAATATACACTTTCCAAAATGATGCAAAATTGCGGATATGCAACAGGAGCTATTGGTAAATGGCATTTAGGAATGGGGAGTGGCAATGTTAACTGGAACGAAACAGTAAAACCGGGTGCAAAAGAAATCGGATTTGATTATTCATGTCTTATTGCTGCGACTAACGACCGGGTACCTACAGTGTATGTGGAAAACGGGAATGTTGTTGGCTTAGACCCAAATGATCCTATAGAGATAAGTTATGAAAAGAATTTCGAAGGTGAACCTACTGCTATATCCAATCCCGAAATGCTGAAAATGAACTGGGCGCACGGACACAACAACTCCATAGTCAATAGTATACCGCGTATCGGTTATATGAAAGGGGGAAAAAAAGCCCGATGGAAAGACGAAGATATGGCCGATTATTTCATAGATAAGGTTAAAGGATATATAACAGAACATAAAAACTCCCCTTTCTTCTTATATTACGGTCTGCATCAACCTCATGTGCCACGGGCACCTCATGAACGCTTTGCCGGAAAAACAACAATGGGGCCACGAGGAGATGCGATTATAGAAGCAGACTGGTGCGTAGGTGAATTATTGGCTCATTTAGAAAGAGAAGGACTTCTGGATAATACGATCGTTATTTTCTCCAGTGATAACGGGCCTGTTCTTAACGATGGGTATAAAGACGGTGCAGCCGAACTGGTTGGTTCGCATTCTCCTGGTGGAGGTTTGCGTGGTGGAAAGTACAGCTTATTTGACGGAGGAACCCATGTGCCTTTGTTTGTGTATTGGAAAGGTAAAATTCAACCGGTGAAATCCGACGCTTTGATTAGTCAGATGGATATTCTTGCTTCTTTGGGAGATATGCTGGGTGCATCTATCCCCGAAGGTTTGGATAGTCGTAATTATTTAAATGCATTTCTTGGAAAAGAACTAAAAGCCCGCGAAAATTTTGTTGTCGAAGCTCAGTGGAAAATCCCATTAAAAAGCAGTCAAAAAAGGCTTAGCCGTGGGACTTTAAAAACGAAAGAAAATATCCCACTTTTACAGTAGCTTATTCTCTATAATTCAATATTTTACATATCAACAAAATGGACTTTTAGTAGTAATTTTGTTAATGTAAAAATGAATGAATCATGGGATTTAAGAAAAGTACATTCAATGTGAACTTTCTACTCAGAAAGCACAAATTATTAAGAAATGGGGAAGCTCCTATCTGTATGCGTATCACTGTCAATAATCGAGCAGTAGATATTTCCATCAAAAGAAGTGTATCTGTTGACCATTGGAATCAGGCGAGAGAATCTTGTACATCTTCGGGAAAAGTCGGAACAGAAATCAATCGCTATATTGATACGATGCGAGCAAAGATTCTAAAAATACATCGGGAATTAGAAATTGATGGTAAGCGAGTAACAGCAGATGCTATCCGAGATAAGCTATATGGTAGGGATGAATCACAGAAAACACTTATTGAAATCTATTCAGACCATAATAAGCGATGCCGTGCATTAGTTGGAAAGGATTTTTCTATATCTACAGTCGAAAAGTTCGACACTTCTCTAAACGCTCTCAAAGCCTATATTAAACATACATATAAAAAAGATGATATATTATTGAGGGAAGTTGACCGCATATTTATTCAAGATTTAGAATTCTATTTGAAGACCGAGAAAAATATGCAACATAATTCAGCATTGAAGCATCTGAAAAGTCTAAAAAAGGTTATTCGCATTGCTCTTGCGAACGAATGGATAAAGAAAGACCCTTTTGTGGGAATTCAATTTAAGCATGATCAAGTTAGTGTTGAGTTTCTATCTCAGGAAGAATTAGATATTCTGATAAAAAAGGAATTCACTATCAAGAGACTCGAAGTTGTGAGAGATATATTTGTGTTTTGTGCTTTCACTGGTCTAGCTTTTGTTGATGTAAAACATCTTAAACCAGAACATTTGCTGAAAGATGGTACTGATACTCTGTGGATTCGCAAACCTCGTGAAAAGACTGGTAATATGTGTAATATTCCTGTATTGAGTCCAGCCAAAGCAATTATCGATAAATATAAAGACTATCCCCTATGCTTGAAAAATGGTGTTTTATTACCTGTATTAACAAATCAAAAGATGAATTCTTATTTGAAGGAAATCGCTGACTTATGCGGTATTAGGAAGAGGCTTACGACTCACGTAGCCCGACATACCGCGGCTACAGTAGTGTTTTTAGCCAATAATGTATCGTTGGAAAATGTGTCCAAAATACTGGGACATTCTAGCACAAAAATGACTCAACACTATGCTAAAGTTTTGGATAGTTCTATATTAAGAGATATGCAACAAGTTGAAGCTAAGTTTAGTTAGTGTCCTTATTGGCTAGATACAAGAAAAGCGAGTTTTTAAAGCTCGCTTTTCTATTTTCATTTAATCTTCTCTCCACGATTTTTCATAATTATCTTCTAATAATTTGAGAATATCCGATTGTCGATAAAGAATCTTACCCGAAATCTGAATATAACCGATAGTCCCATTATCTCGCCAATCTTGAAGAGATCGAGTACTTATATTCAAGAGTTTACTAACATCGTTATTTGTCAAATATTTTTCTCCTTTCAAATGTGGAGTTCTATTTTTTAATGCTGTTTCTATCGATTCTAAAGATTCATTCAACACACTTAGGATAGATATAACATCTTCTGATTTATTATTTAAAATTTCCATGAGCCTAGTTTCGCATATAGTCCCCTAAAGTGGAGAGAGTTAATAAATCAAACCTCTTGATATAGGAAATATCTATTCTTTTGAGATTGCTTAAGATATAGTAACCAATATCATCAGACAGAATTTCGTAAGTAGCAGGCTGTGCCTGTTGGGTCGTTTCAGAAATGTAAATGATACTCAACAAATAAGTTTCTTTGTTTTTGTTTATCATCACTGTGGGATTTAGATTTACACTTTCCCAATTGCCAAGTAGAATATCCAAATCGAATAATATTTCTTCTTTCATGGCTTACTTGGTTTTTGGATGAATGAATCCTTCAGTAGCTTCTCAACATCAGTAACCTTGTAATAGCACTTGTTATTGATTTGAGAGAATGAGAGTTTACCACAATTACGATAATATTGTAGACTGCGTTTCGATATATTCAGAAGTTCGCATGCATCTTGGTTATCTAGCCATTTGCCTTTAGGTTGGTCGTTTGCACAAAGCTTTTTGATCTGTTTGGCAAAGTGCATTAGTCGGTCTTTTATTTGCTCGAAAGTTTGCCTTTCGATTGCTATTATTTCCATATCAAATATTCTTTTAATTTTTACTTAAACTATTATCATTGCAATGATTTACTTACAAATAAATAGAGAATATTTGTTGATGTGGAGAAATAGAGAGAAGTGGCAGTTAATGGGAGGAAGTGGCGCTAAGGAGTATTGCAGTGATTGTTTGAGACACTTAGCCAAATGGCATCTTTCTAGTAAAACGACTCAAATCTATGCGGAGGTTACTCGAACTAAGATTAATGAGGATATGACAAATCATGCAGGACGGATTCAGGGAGAGAATGAGTTGACTAAATAATAGGATTACAAATAATTACGCTGACTATTATTCGTGATCTGACAAAAACACATACCTTTGTGTATAAAAGAAAAAGGTATGTATAAGGGTTTCGAAATAAAAGACGTTGATACATCTTCGTTTGGAGGTTTGTATGGTAGATACAAAGAAAAGGGAGAAGAATTAATGGAACAGCTCTCTTTTGGAATTATATCTGATATTGAATCTATAGTTTTGAAAGATTCAGTGTTAGATGGAAATATGATAATGGATAATTGGTTTAAAAAAGTTGATGCCGATGTTTTCATTTCTCATTCTCATGATGATTTGCCTTTGGCATTAGCTTTATCAGGTTATTTAAATGAAAAATTGGGAATAAAGTGTTTTGTTGACAGTCTAATTTGGGGTAAAGCAGATAAACTATTAGCAAATATTGATAAAAAATATAGTCGCAATGATCCAGATAATGGAAATTACAACTATTGCAAAAGGAACTACTCGACAAGTCATGTTCACAACATGCTTTTAATGTCTATTACTCATATGATTGATGAAACAGATTGTCTTTTTTTTCTTAATACTCCTAATTCGATGCCTCTTGGAAAATCCAGTGTTAATTGCCCCCTTTTGCCAGTCTAAATTGACCCTCTTTTCCAAAATACGTTTAACCCCTTACGCCAAAATAAAAATGTCCCCTGCTGGAATGTAACCCAACAGGG
>NZ_JAIXHZ010000014.1:0-17361 GCF_043392705.1 Dysgonomonas sp. Shenzhen-Wh21 | reverse complement strand
GAAGAAAGATAAATAAAAGCAAATAAAGACCATTCTTAAAATATAGAATGGTCTTTATTTTTAATCTATTCTTCTAAAAAAGAAGCCCTGTGCTTTATATACACAAGGGCTGCTTAGCAACTATAATAAAAAACACTAGATTTTAGCTCACGCTAAAGTTATTTCTTTATCCAAGTATACATCTTGTATTGTATTTATCAATTCAATACCTTCTTTCATTGGACGCTGAAAAGCTTTACGACCACAAATTAAGCCCATACCCCCTGCTCGCTTATTAACTACGGCTGTATAAACTGCATCTTTAAGGTCTGACGCCCCATGCGATTCACCACCGGAGTTAATTAGACCAACACGCCCCATGTAGCCATTTATAACTTGATAACGGCATAAATCGATAGGATGATCACTAGACAATTTGGTATACATACGTTCGTCCCACTTCGCAAAGTTAATAGCTTTGAATCCACCGTTATTCGTTGGAAGTTTTTGCTTAACTATATCTGCTTTTATTGTGACCCCTATATGGTTAGCCTGAGAAGATAGGTCTGCAGCACTATGATAATCGACTCCATCTTTCTTGAATGAGCTATTTCTTAGATAGCACCAAAGTATGGTTGCCATACCCAATTCGTGCGCATATTCAAAGGCTTTGGAAATATCGACTATTTGCCTGCGGCTTTCTTCAGAACCAAAATATATTGTTGCACCTACAGCGGTAGCTCCCATATTCCATGCTTCTTTTATAGTACCAAAAAGCACTTGGTCGTATGTATTGGGGTATGTTAGCAGTTCATTATGATTAATTTTTACCACAAACGGTATTTTATGCGCATATTTTCGGGCTACTGACCCTAATATTCCATAAGTAGAAGCCACAGCACTACATCCCGATTCTATAGCAAGTTTTACTATATTTTCTGAATCAAAATAAATAGGATTTGGAGCAAATGAAGCCCCTGCCGTATGTTCAATATCCTGATCTACCGGCAAAATAGACAAATAACCCGTATTAGCAAGCCTGCCATGACTAAATAGTCTTTGCAAACTGTTTAGTGTAGGAATGTTACGATCCGAATCTATCCAAACATTATCTATCGCATTTGGACTTGGCGCATGTATAAGAGATTTGTCAACTGTCTTGCTTACATGCCCAAGAAGAAACTCACTTTGATCGCCTAAAATGTTTATAATTTTTGAATTAGCCATAATATATAAGTTTTGTATTTAGATTATGAATAATCAATCATGTTACTTTATATAGAACAACCCGATTAAGATTATGTTTAAAAATACGACACATATGTATACCGTATCAAAAGATTATTTAACATACATAAACTACATCTACCTTATCATATTAACTGAAAACTTAAATTTAATCTTTATCTTTGTTTGTTTCGTATCAAGAAACACTCTCTTTTTGTAGTAATTTAACCATATATAAAATATTATGCTACATGAATTTACGCTTTCCAGAGGAAGAGCAATGATCAATTTTACATTAAAATATTGCGACACAAAGCAAAAACTTCTTAATAGCTATGGTTTTCGACGAGTAGTTGATTCTTTTATAAAACAATTTCTTAAGAAAGAAGAAGTTGTGATTTTCGATTATTATATTGAACATTTTGGCTCAGAAGACAATCTTGTAGATGCTTTTATCGAAGTATTTAAACTACTTACTGTATTTGAAATTGAAGAAGTTGTAGCTGTAGATAACAAGTATTCAAAATTCTTTGAAGATAAAGATCTATTTATAGAAGTTACAGAATTGCTTTTTGAATATTGGAAAAGACTTGAGAGATATACAATCGTAAGAAATAACAGGCTGGGTGAAGGCCTACAAAATGTTCGTTTTATTCAGGCCAATGATATGTTTAACGATCTCATATTATCAACAGGTCGTAGAATACAAACAACAGTGGTAGGAAGGGAATCCCGTATTTTTCGTCAATCTATAGCCGGAGCTAATGCCGGTCTGACATTAAACGATGTAAACTGGAATTGCCCGATCGAATATAAAGGGTTAACATCAATACCTTTTATTAGTACAGTAGTATTCCATCCCCCATATATATCTTATACTAAGAGAAATACACGTGATGGAATTTTCCAAGAGCATCAACAAAATCCGATTGAAAATCTTGTGTTAAACGAAGACGACTGGTTCGTATTTCCGGCTAAAGTGGGTAACATGCTGACCTTCGTTTATTTCCATAAAGATTTTATGGTACATGGTGTAGGGCTGTCTAATCTTTTTGAAATAGCGACAGAAAATGAATATATAGGGAAAAAACCAGATATGATATACATATTCGGTTATCCTGATGGTCATGAAGAGAAACGTACCTTCTATTATAAAGATAAAAAGAATGATATACTGATTGGATATGCAAACTATTGCGACGATATAGATTATTTCGGTTATATGAAGAAAATGCTTCTTACATTACATAATGTGAAGCAAATTGAGAATAAAAGACTACCTATACACGGCGCTATGGTGAACATTGTTCTTCGTAATGGAAAAGAATCCAATATAATTATCATGGGTGATAGTGGTGCGGGTAAATCGGAAAGTCTTGAGGCTTTCAGAACTTTAAATGAAAACTATATCCGTCATATGCGTGTCATTTTTGATGATATGGGTTATCTTAAGAAAGAAGAAGATGGTACTATCAAAGCATATGGAACCGAGATTGGAGCGTTTGTAAGGGTAGATGATCTCGATCCGGCTTATGCCTTCGCTCAATTGGATAGAGGTGTTTATACCAATATGGATAGAGTAAATGCTCGTGTTACAATTCCTATATCGACATATGAAATCATATCCAGAGGATATCCGATAGATTATTTCCTATATGCCAATAATTACAATGAGGCCGAAAAGAAAATCCTCTTGTATAACGATTTGGATAAAGCTATTTCAATATTTGAAGATGGAGCACGTAAAGCAAAAGGAACGACAACAGAAAAAGGACTTGTAAAATCTTATTTTGCAAATCCATTTGGACCTGTTCAAGAACGAGAAGCGACCGAAAAGCTTGTACGCTCATATTTTAGTGATATGAAAAAAGCCGGAGTAAAAATAGGAGAAATACACACGTCTCTGGCAATTGAAGGTAAAGCAAAAGATGGCCCGCGCGAGGCAGCCGAAGAGCTTTTCTCTTTGATTAATGAATAATAAATTATATATTTACAAAGCCTCTCGACTCATTATCAGAGGCTTTGTGTATATTTTATAATTCAGAATCAAAAAGAAATCATGAAAAAACTGAAGTTAACGCTGATCCTTTCTATCTATGTTTTATCCTGTTTTTCACTGCTTGGACAAAATTACCCTTTCCAAAACACCAACCTCTCTATTGATGAACGAGTCAACGACTTAGTGTCAAAATTAACATTAGAAGAGAAGGTTGCCCAGATGTTAAATAATACACCTGCAATAGAGCGGCTCAATATTCCGGCATACAATTGGTGGAACGAATGTCTGCATGGAATAGGCAGAACTGATTATAAAGTAACAGTTTTCCCTCAGGCTATAGGTATGGCCGCAGCTTGGAATAAAGAGTTGATGAAAGAGGTTGCTTCTGCTATATCAGACGAAGGACGTGCTATATATAACGATGCCACATCAATAGGCAATAGAGAAATATATTACGGATTAACATATTGGACTCCTAATATTAACATATTCAGAGATCCACGTTGGGGACGTGGACAAGAGACTTATGGCGAAGATCCCTTCTTAACCGGGGTATTAGGAAAGTCTTTTGTTGCCGGATTGCAAGGAGACGATACTAAATATCTAAAAGCTGCAGCTTGTGCCAAACATTATGCTGTACATAGCGGCCCCGAAAATACGCGTCATACTTTCAATACATTTGTTACTGACTATGATTTATGGGATACTTACCTCCCTGCATTTCGGAATTTAGTAGTAGAAGCAAAAGTTGCAGGAGTGATGTGTGCATATAATGCTTATAATGGTGAACCTTGCTGTGGCAATAATTTTCTGATGCAAGAGATACTACGCGAAAAATGGAACTTCACGGGCTATGTAACATCGGATTGTGGTGCAATTGACGATTTCTATCAACATCACAAAACGCATCCGGATGCTAAATATGCAGCAGCTGATGCCGTATACAACGGAACGGATATAGATTGTGGAAACGAAGCTTATAAGGCTCTTGTAGATGCTGTGAAGGCCGGTATAATAACAGAAAAGCAAATAGATATATCTCTAAAACGATTGTTTACGATAAGATTCAGGCTAGGCATGTTTGACCCTGCCGAAAATGTTAAATACTCTCAGATATCGACATCTGTTCTTGAATCTCAGAAACATAAAGATTTAGCATTGAAAATAACAAGGGAATCTATTGTACTTCTAAAAAATGAGAACAATACATTACCTCTAAGTAAAAAGCTAAAGAAAGTCGCAGTTGTAGGCCCTAACGCAAATAATGAAGTTTCTGTTTTGGGTAATTATAATGGTTTCCCAACGGAAATAGTAACGCCATACGAAGCTATAAAACAAAAATTGAAAGGGACAGAAGTTATTTATGAAAAAGGAATAGACTTTGTTACTCCTTCAGCAAACAGTCAAGAAGAAGTTTCCGCATTATTAAAACGTCTTAAGGATGTAGATGTAGTTATTTTTGTAGGTGGAATCACTCCCGAGTTAGAAGGAGAAGAAATGCCTGTTAAGATTGAAGGCTTTACCGGGGGTGACAGAACTTCTATCAAGCTACCTAAAATACAAACAGATTTTATGAAAGCTCTTGTTGCTGAAGAAATTCCTACAGTGTTTGTAATGATGACAGGTAGTGCAATTGCAACAGAATGGGAATCACAAAACATTCCAGCCATTGTCAACGCATGGTATGGTGGCCAGGATGCAGGTACAGCTATTGCTGATGTACTATTTGGAGACTATAATCCTTCAGGAAAGCTTCCTGTTACATTCTATGCAAAAGATAGTGATTTGCCTGCCTTCAATTCATATGAAATGAAAAACAGGACATATCGATATTTCAACGGAGACGTTTTGTATCCGTTTGGATATGGCTTAAGTTATACTAAATTTGAATATTCACCGATCCAAGTACCGTCAACAATAGATACCGGAAACAATGCTAAAGTATCTGTAAGTATCAAGAACACAGGTAAAGTAGAAGGAGAAGAGGTTGTACAGCTTTATATCTCTTACCCTGATACGAAAGGACAGAAACCTTTATATGCTTTAAAAGGCTTCAATAGAGTATCACTCAAAGCTGGAGAATCTAAAACTGTAGAATTCAATCTATCGCCAAGAGAGCTCGGTTTAGTAGATGATGCTGGCATATTAAAAGTTAGTGCGGGAAAAAGAAAGATATTTATCGGAGGAAGCTCTCCTACCCCAACCCATTCAGAAAAACTTCCACTCGTTGAGAAAGATTTTGATATAAAAGGAAGTGATTTTATTGTAGAATAAGTTTGATTAGATTGATTATAAAAAAGCCTCTGAATATTTCTTCAGAGGCTTTTTTATTTATTTTAAATCATGAAATACCTATCAACTAAGTCCTTCAATCATACCATTTACAATATCAATATGCTTTGCTTGCGGCTCTGCAGGCAATCCTGGCATTCGCATGATATCTCCGGCTATAGCGACAATAAATTCAGCGCCATTGTTAATCACAATATCATTTATTGTAAATTCAAAATCTTTGGGAGTGCCATAGAGGCTGGCATCATCAGAAAAAGAATATTGCGTTTTTGCGATACAAATCGGATAATGACTTATGCCCATTTTCTTAATCGTATCGAGTTTTCTTTTAGCTTTATTACTAAATACAACAGAGGCTGCACCATATATTTTCTTTGCAACTTTATCTATCTTAGTGTCAATTGCATCTCCATCATCGTATGTAAAAGTTAAACTTCTGGAAGGGTTTAAATCAATTTGCTCGACAACCTTCTTCGCTAATGCTATAGCTCCGTCACCCCCTTTTACATAAGAATCATTCAAGGCAAATCCAACTCCCATTTTATCACAACATTTCTCTATCAATGAGATTTCTTCATCAGAGTCGAAACCATATCTATTCAAAGATACAAGAACGGTCTGCCCAAAAGATTTCATATTCTCGATATGCTTGTTCAAATTTTCAAAACCTTTCAGCAGTCCATCAATATTTTTCTTCTTAATATCTTCTAAAGCTACTCCACCATGCATTTTCAATGCTTGAGTCGTGATCACGATTATTGTAAGTTTAGGCGTTATGCCGGCCTTACGACACTTGATATTAAAGAACTTTTCAGCACCCAGATCAGCACCAAAGCCAGCCTCAGTTATTACATAATCAGCGTGAGACATTGCCATTTTGGTAGCAATTACAGAGTTGCAACCATGAGCTATATTCGCAAAAGGACCACCGTGTATAATTGCCGCAGAATGTTCTGTAGTTTGTACCAAATTCGGATTTATCGCATTCTTCAATAAAACAGCAATAGCACCTGAAACACCAAGATCATTAACTGTGAAAATATTATTTTCCACGGTATATCCCAGAATGATATTTCCTATTCTTCGCTTTAAATCATCAATATCTTTCGATAAACATAGAATAGCCATTATTTCTGAAGCCGGAGTAATTTCAAATCCGGACTCTGTCGGAATACCATTTGTTGTCCCATTCAATCCTGTGACAATATATCGTAAGCTCCTATCATTTACATCTAATACCCTCTTCCATGTTATTTCCTTCAAAAACCCTTTTGTACCCTTACTTCTATACAAATAGTTATCAAGCAGAGCCGTTATCATATTATGAGCAGATGTTATTGCGTGAAAATCGCCTGTAAAATGCAGATTAATATCCTCCATCGGCAAAACCTGAGCATGACCTCCTCCGGTAGCACCGCCCTTCATTCCAAAGCAAGGGCCTAATGATGGCTCTCTTAATGCAACAACTGTTTTTTTACCTATTTTGTTTAAACCCAAAGCTAATCCAATAGAAGTTGTTGTTTTCCCTATCCCTGCTTTAGTGGGGGTTATTGCTGTAACTAATATGAGGTTACTATTAGCCACCTTCTGATCATTGATTAGAGATACAGGTATTTTAGCTATATATTTACCATAATTATATAGTTGCTCTTGAGATATTCCGAGCTTCTTGGCTATAATATTTATATTTTCTAACTCTATATTTCTTGCAATCTCAATATCTGTAATCATGTTATTATTGGGTTTAATGATATTAATAATTTTACGGGGAGCAAAGATAAATCTTTAAATTAAAGAATCAATAAAGATTTTTCAACACTGTAGTCCCTAATTAACACCCGTCCTCATATATATGTTCATATTCCACTATTTAGAACCAGTTTATATGTATTTATTATGAAGGAAATAGAAAAAACAATAACAGAATAGATATTGTAAAATAGATTTCTTTTATTATCTTTGCACAGGTTTATTGCAAATCTATCTTTGTCTAGCAAAAAAAATAAAATAATTATTTTCTCTTGTAAACAAAAAAGATTAGGGGTTGAATATCATCCCGACAGATAGCCAGCCAACAAACTAACTATTTAAATCTTAGATAATAACCTTAAATTATTATCTCCCTAAAGTTAAGTTCCATTAAAGTTATTATTATAAAGTTTTACAGAAAAGGCTTTACTCTAATTTATTAAAAATTCTCAAAAATCAATATTTTAATATAGATATACATGCGTATATACAACATTCTTGAGCTTAACGAGAAGCTCACTATCGAACTTAGAACCATCGCAAAAGAGCTTGGGATACGACGTCCTGATGCTTATAAGAAAGATGAGTTAATCTATAAAATTCTTGATGAACAAGCTATCTTAGAAGCAAAAAATAAAAACTCTGAGAGCTATCAAAGCGAAGATCGGATAGAACAACAACAAAGAAAATCCCAGTCTGCAGCTAAGAACAAACAAGAAAGACCCAAGAACCAACCGCAAGCGAAAAAAACAGAACAAGACTCTAAACCTGCTGATGCCTCCCCTAAAAAAGAAGAGCCAAAACCTCAGGTAAAAGTTACACCTAAAGAGGCTCCTGTTGTGGAAAAGAAAAATGAACCGAAAGTAGTCATTGAAGAAAAAGAAAAGGCCCCACAAAAAGAGGTGGTAAAAAAAGTGGAAGAAAAAGAGAAGGAAGTTAAGCCTGTCAGCAATGTGAAACAACAGCCAACAGCGGTCAAGCCGACTCAACTGGTTTTTCGTTCCAACAAGGTAAGAGAAGCTCAACCAGAAGAACCTGTTCCGGGATTACCACTTCTATCTCCATTAGAAGTTGATGCAGAGGTTCCGGCTGTGGAAATTATTACTGAAGCACCAGCTAAAACAAATAAACCGGCACAGCAACAAAATAATCAACAAAATCAAAAACAAAATAATCAGAATCAGGAAAAATCTTTTGATTTTGAAGGAATATTATCAGCTACAGGCGTTTTAGAGATTATGTCGGAAGGCTACGGATTTCTTCGTTCATCCGATTATAATTACATGTCGTCTCCAGATGATATATATATATCCCAATCTCAAATACGCCTATTCGGTTTGAAAACCGGAGATATTGTGGAAGGACCAATACGTCCACCGAAAGAGTCTGAAAAATTCTTCCCTTTAGTTAAGGTAGATAGAATCAATGGACGCACACCGGATGAAGTACGTGACCGTGTTCCGTTTGATCATTTGAAGCCACTATTCCCGGATGAGAAATTCAAGCTTACAAAAGGACGTAATGACAATTTATCATGCCGTGTTGTAGATCTATTCTCTCCGATTGGTAAAGGACAGCGTGGTTTGATTGTTGCTCAACCGAAGACCGGTAAAACAACATTACTAAAAGATATCGCAAATGCGATTGCAGATAACCATCCTGAGGTGTACATGATCGTTCTTCTGATCGATGAACGCCCTGAGGAGGTTACCGATATGGAACGCAGTGTAAATGCTGAAGTTATAGCATCTACTTTTGACGAACCGGCAGATCGCCATGTTAAGATAGCCGAAATAGTATTGAATAAAGCAAAGCGTATGGTAGAGTGTGGACATGACGTGGTTATCCTATTGGATTCTATCACTCGTCTAGCTCGTGCATACAATACTGTGCAACCGGCATCAGGAAAAGTATTAACCGGGGGGGTTGACGCAAATGCATTACATAAGCCAAAACGTTTCTTCGGGGCAGCACGTAATATCGAAAATGGAGGATCTCTTACAATCATTGCAACAGCACTGACTGAGACCGGCTCTAAAATGGATGATGTTATCTTCGAAGAATTTAAAGGTACAGGTAACATGGAGCTTCAGCTCGATCGTAAATTGTCTAACAAGCGTATCTTCCCTGCAGTGGATATTATTGCGTCAAGTACTCGTCGAGATGACTTGTTACTCAGCAACGACACCCTAAGCAGAATGTGGGTTCTTCGTAACTTCTTATCTGATATGAACTCTGTAGAAGCAATGCAGTTCCTTGACGGAAGACTACGAAAAACAATAAATAATGAAGAATTCCTTATCTCAATGAACGACTAGGTAAGAAGAATTATAATTCCAGATAACAGAAGCAAGGGAAAAAGAAGTAACTTTACCCTTGCTTTTTTATTTTAAACAATTCTAAATAAGAACGTATGAAACACGATCATAATCATAACGACCACGAACATTCACATAGCGGACATAGCCATGCACACAATGCCAATAAGAAAGCTTTAACTATTAGCTTCTTCCTGATAGCCGGATTTATGTTTGTTGAATTCATCGGAGGGTATTTAACGAATAGCTTAGCTTTAATATCTGATGCTGGGCATATGTTAAGTGATGCTGTTGCATTAGGGCTAAGTTTAAGTGCTCTTATTTTTGGCTCCAGAGCAGCAACTCCATCCAAAACGTATGGATATAAACGTTTTGAAATTCTAGCTGCGTTACTAAATGGCATTGTACTTGTCCTGATTTCTGTTTTTATATTCAAAGAAGCAATACATCGACTTTCAGAACCTCCTCATGTAATAGGCCCGGGTATGATGGTCATATCAGTCATTGGACTAATTATTAATATAATTGTCGCATATATCCTGCATTCACAAGGTTCGACCAAAGAAAACTTAAATATAAGAAGTGCTTTTCTGCACGTTATAGGTGATTTGTTAGGTTCTGTTGGGGCTATAGCTGCAGCAATACTCATCATGTTGTTTGGCTGGTATATAGCCGACCCAATAGCAAGTATGATTGTTTCTCTTCTAGTTCTTTATAGTGGATGGCACGTTCTTAAAGAATCTGTTAACATATTGATGGAAGCTAAACCGGCAGAGATAGACTCTGATGAAGTAGTAAATGTGTTGAAGTCAATAGAAGGCATAGAAGATATACATGACTTACATATCTGGATGATAACTTCCGAATTTTCGGTATTAACAGTTCACCTAATAGTAAAACCTAATGTTGATCGTGACCTAATCCTAGAGAAGGCTAAGCGCTCTATTCATGAAAAATTTGGAATTAAGCATGCAACAATTCAGTTAGAAGGGAAGAATATTTGTTTGTCTGAAGACTCTTGTAATTAAAGCATTTTATAAAGAGAAGTAATCAAACAAAAAAAACGACAAAATCAGATAATGATTTCGTCGTTTTTTATTTAGTATCTATAAATTTTATTCTCTTTCTAAATTGAAAGAACCTTCAATGTTTCTACTAAATCCGGCTGAATTGGTTTATTCTTTTTGATTGCTTTGGAAAATGGAACATATACAATCACATCATTTTGAATACCAATCATTACATTGCGTTGACCATCAAGCAGAGCATCAATTGCAGAAGCACCCATTCGGCTCGCAAGAATACGGTCGTTTGCAGTAGGAGAACCTCCACGTTGTACATGCCCAAGAATAGTTACTCGTACATCGTACTGGGGAAATTCTTTTTTCACACGCTCGGCCATTGCCATTGCACCACCGGTGATATCACCCTCTGTTACAAGAACAAGGCTACTATTTTTACTTTTACGAAATCCATTGGATATCAAATCTGCTAATTGGTCTTGTTGCATTGATCTCTCAGGGATAATAGCAGCTTCTGCTCCGGAGGCAATAGCACCATTAAGTGCAAGAATACCGCATTCGCGCCCCATCACTTCAATAAAGAACAAACGTTCGTGTGAACTGGCTGTATCGCGAATTTTATCTACAGCTTGCATGATTGTATTCAACGCTGTATCATAACCAATCGTTAAGTCTGTACCTTGCAAGTCATTATCAATAGTTCCCGGTAGGCCAACTATAGGAAAATTATATTCTTGTGCAAAAATACGAGCTCCTGTAAGCGAACCATCTCCACCTATAACAACCAAAGCGTCAATATTCTCGCGTTGAAGTGTTTCGTATGCTGTCTGACGACCTTCTGTTGTTTCAAACTCTTTACAACGAGCTGTTTTAAGAATTGTACCTCCTTGCTGTATAATATTACTTACACTATTTGTTTTGAAAGGTATAATTTCATCAAATACCAATCCCTTATAACCACGCATAACACCTTTAACTTCTATTCCGTTATAGATAGCTGAACGAGTTACTGCACGAATAGCTGCATTCATACCCGGAGCATCGCCTCCGGAAGTAAGGATACCAATACACTTAATGTTAGCCATAATGTTATTTATATTTATTCTTAAAGTCCCTTTTTCAAAATGAATTACAAAAATAAGAATAAATTTACTGATAAGGCTAATCTCAATATGTCAATTTGGTTAAATTAACACCGATCTTATTTCCTCTATTTTTGCTTCTACTTCCTCCATTTGCCATTTTGGAGTAGAAGTTGCACCACAAATACCTATTGAGGCTGTTTTGCTTACTAAATCAGGGTTTATATCTGATGGAGTAGTGATAAAATACGAGTTCGGATTATATTTTTTACACTCAGCAAATAAGACCTTTCCATTCGAACTCTTCTCTCCTGCCACAAAGAATATGATGTCATTATTCAGAGCAAATTCTTTGATGTTAGGGATACGGTTTGATACTTGACGGCAAATAGTATCAAAAAATTCAAATTTAGCATCTCCCGTCATTCTGCCTTGAATAATATCAATTATCTCTTGAAATCCATCCAAAGGTTTTGTTGTCTGAGAGAATAAACAAATATTTTTAGAAAAATCGAGTTTTTCGAGATCTTCTTTCTTCTCAATAACGATAGCACTCGATTCAGTTTGTCCCAATAGTCCATTCACTTCGGCATGTCCGTTTTTACCATAAATAACAATTTGTGTGTTGTTATCCTTTTCACTGTCATATTTGTCGTGTATCTTTTTCTGAAGACGCAAAACAACAGGGCATGAGGCATCTATAATTTCGATATTGTTTTCTTTTGCCGTTTGATAGGTTGAAGGTGGTTCGCCATGAGCCCTAAGTAAAACTCTGGCATTTTTCAGTTTTGCAAACTCTTCATGATTAATAGTCTTCATTCCAAGTTTTTCCAACCTGTCTACTTCTAGGTTATTGTGCACAATATCTCCTAAACAATAAAGCATGCCTCCTTTGGCCAATTCTTCTTCTGCTTTCTTTATGGCATTAACTACCCCAAAGCAAAAACCTGACTTAGCATCTATTTCTATATTACTCATTTAATTTGTAGTTATTTGTTTGAACTTTTGTACCAACCATTGCATCTGATCGTCAATGGTCATATATGAATTATCCAGAAGAATGGCGTCATCCGCTTGGATTAAAGGGCTTTCTGCCCGCGTCTGATCCATATGGTCTCTGGTTTTTAAATTTTCCAGCACTTCTTCGTATGTCGTTTTCGTATCACCCTTCGACTGTAATTCATCAAAGCGCCTCTGAGCTCTAATTTCGGCTTTTGCTGTTACAAAAACTTTCATCTCGGCATCAGGGAAAACAACAGTTCCGATATCTCTTCCATCCATTACAATTCCTTTAGCTTTACCCATTTCTTGTTGAAGAGCTACCATGGCATGACGTACAAAAGGAATTGCACTCACAATACTCACTTTTGACGATACTTCCATACTGCGTATCTGACCTTCAACATTCAGACCATTCAGATATGTCTCAGGAGTTCCTGTATCTTTATTTAAGTGAAACTGTATCTTTATATTTTCTATTTCGTTACGCAATTTTTCTTCATCCAGCTCTTCGCCATTAAAGAGGTTATGTTCTATGCAATATAGTGTTACAGCCCTATACATGGCTCCACTATCTATATAGATATACCCAATCTCCCTTGCCAAACTTTTGGCCATAGTACTCTTACCATTCGATGAAAAACCATCTATTGCGATAACTATTTTTTTCATTACTTACTTCTATTAAACATCTAAGCGATATAAATGTTTATGTTGATTCGTTATAAATTATATTCCTAATAAAGATACGGCAAAGATAATTCTAATTTTTCATTCTAAATCCTCCTTCGTTTTATAACGAGAAAGATGTTGCCGAAAAAAACTATTGTATTACAAAAAAATGTGTATTTTTGCAGCCTGAAACATTTTTATATATAAATGATAAATCGCGTTCTTATTCGTATCAGGGTTGTTCAAATACTGTTCTCATGCAGTCATAGTGAAACCACAGATTTGAGAAAGGCAGAAAGTGAGTTAATGCTTAGCCTACAAAAATCATATGATTTGTACTTTTATCTGTTATCGTTGATGGTAGAGTTGACTAATACTTATGCTCAGAGAGTAGATAGTCGCAAATCGAAACTATTGCCCACTAAAGAGGATATGAGTCCAAACACAAAGTTGTTGAATAATAAATTCATATCTCAACTCAGTCAAAACACAGAACTGATAAAATACTTGAACGATAGGCCTTTCTCATGGGCAGAACATGATGCCTTTATCCGCAACCTATTGGATAATATCTTAAACTCTGACATATATAAAGAATATACAGAAAGTCAATCTCAGGAATATAATGACGATCGTGAGTTCTGGCGTAAAGTTTTCAAGCAAATTATATGCACGACTGAAGATTTGTATTCTATCCTTGAGGATGAAAGTCTTTACTGGAACGATGATATCGAAATTATTCAATCTTTTGTTTTAAAAACAATTAAACGCTTTGAAGAAAGCAAAGGGACAGAGCAAGAGTTGCTTCCTATGTTTAAGGATGAAACCGATAAAGAATTTGCGGTAAAACTATTGAGGGAATCTTTATTCAACGGAAAAGAATATAAAGAGCTGATTGATAAATACACCAAGAACTGGGAATCGGAGCGTATTGCCCTGATGGATATGGTTATAATGCAGATTGCAATTGCTGAAATCATCGAATTTCCATCTATACCGATTAGTGTTTCCTTAAATGAATATATAGATATAGCGAAGTCATATAGTACTATAAAGAGTGCTTCTTTTATAAATGGAATTTTGGATGCAATTGTAAAGGAGCTGAAAGAAGAAAAAAAGATAATTAAGAAATAATAGTATTTATCATATTTTCGCATAAAGCCTATTTCAAAATATTCACTTATATTTGTAAAAACTTATTCAAAAAAAAGTAACTGAAGTAAGAATAATATAAATCAATATTAAAGAACAATTATGACTTTATTAAATGTATTGTTACAAGCTGCAGATGGTGGAGCTTCTCCTGCCGGAGGTTTATTAGGAGGAAGTACCGGCATGATTATTATGATGGTACTACTCTTCGGAATCATGTACTTCTTTATGATCAGACCACAGCAGAAGAAACAAAAAGCTCTACAAGAAGCCAGAAACGCCATTAAGGTAGGAGACAAAGTTGTTACAGCCGGTGGTGTTCACGGAAAAGTGAAAGAAGTGGGTGATACATATTTTATTCTTGAAATAGCGGAGGGAGTAAAAATTAAGATTGAAAAATCTTCTGTATATGTTTCAGCCGAAGATACTAAGAAACAATAATTTTTTTATTACGGTAAATATCCGGGTATAGCTTATGAGCGATACTTACGATAAGGAAATATTTGCACAAAAGGTCAAAGCTTTTTTCAAGACAATTCGGTGGAAAAAGATTTTGACCTTCATGTTTTTTGTGCTTTTATCTTTTATTTTCTGGATGATGCAAGTGTATCGCCAAAAATACGAGGCCACCCTTGCTATACCTGTTAAATACATAAATGAGCCGGATAGTATAGTCTTTGAGAATGAATTGCCAACTACGGTTTATGCCCGAATCAAAGATGATGGTGCTACTCTATTCCGATATTACCTGACTAGACGTAAAGACTCACTGGTGGTTGATGTCAGAGAGGTTATAAAAAATTCACCTGACAAGGTTATTCAAGGGCGCAATTTTGAGCAATTGATACGTTCAAAGCTTTTCGTTACATCCGAACTAATTAGCTACTCTCCCACTCGGGTATCATATTCATACGCATTATTGCGAAGCAAGAAGTTACCTGTTATTTTTAACGGTAGCGTAAGTCTCGATGCCGGTTATATGCTCGACGGAGACTTGATAACCCAGCCGGACTCTGTTATGGTATACGGCAGTAAAGCCTCATTAGATACCATTTTCTTTGCTTACACTGAATCTGATACATTAAGGAATATCAAATCGGCAAAGAAAGTGAAAATAAAGATGAAGCCTATACTAGGAGTCAAATATGTTCCGAGTGAAGTAGAATTGAATATTCCAATCGATGAGTTTATAAAAAAGGAAGTTGAAGTACCTATTACCTGTATCAATTTACCAAGCAACTTAGAAATAAAACTATTTCCGTCTGCTGTCAAAATTGAATTTTTTGTAGGCAAGAGAAGGCCTGATAATATAACCAGTAGTAATTTCGAAGTTACTATAGACTACAACGATATAAAAGAGCTGAAAGATGCGACTATACCAGTACGTATAACCGA
The DNA here is from genome assembly GCF_043392705.1 of Dysgonomonas sp. Shenzhen-Wh21. NCBI lineage: Bacteria > Pseudomonadati > Bacteroidota > Bacteroidia > Bacteroidales > Dysgonomonadaceae > Dysgonomonas > Dysgonomonas sp. Shenzhen-Wh21. The sequence goes on along the minus strand of NZ_JAIXHZ010000014.1, from coordinate 1,475 downwards.
TAGTCCTGATTATATACGCACAATGACACCTGTACCTTCAGAGGTAGAGTTTGTACTCGAACAATAATAACAATTATGATCAAACTAGGTATAACCGGTGGCATAGGCAGTGGAAAGTCAACTGTCTCTCAGATATTTTCACTTAGTGGTGTGCCAGTCTACATTGCTGATATAGAAAGTAAAAGGTTAGTTGCCACATCTCCTACAATTCGAGAAAAACTAATTAATCTATTTGGAGAAGAATTATATAGCGGCGGTGTACTAAATAAACCATTGCTTGCTTCTCATATTTTTAATGATAAGAAAAAACTGGAAACAGTAAATACAATTATTCATCCCGAAGTAGAACGTGATTTTATTGAATGGGTAAAAAAACATGCCCAATGTGACATTGTAGCGCATGAAGCTGCTATTCTTTTTGAATCGGGATTTAATCGAATGATGGATAAGGTGTTAATGGTATATACACCTTTAGACATAAGAATCGAGCGAACAATGCTAAGAGACAACCTCCCTAAAGAAAAGGTGATGGAACGCATACAAAATCAGATGTCGGATGAAGAAAAAGCTAAACTTTCTGACTTTGTAATTGTTAATGATAACACAAAATCATTGATCGAACAGGTAACGAATATAATACAAGAACTTAAAACCTCAGAAAACTAGATGCAAATACAAGAATCATATCAGAAAATTTTTGCAGAAAACAAAAAATGGGTTGAGAAGAAGAACAAGGAAAATCCGGATTTCTTTACTCATCTTGTAAAAGAGCAAAACCCTGATTATTTATATATCGGATGTTCGGATAGTCGTGTACATGCAAATGAAATAATGGGTTTGCAACCGGGTGAAGTCTTCGTGCATCGTAACATAGCAAATATGGTTGTAAATAATGACTTGAATGTATTGTCTGTCATTAACTATGCTGTAGAACATTTGAATGTAAAATATATAATTGTTTGTGGCCACTATAATTGCGGTGGAATAAAGGCAGCTATGCAACCAAGAGACTTAGGTATTCTGAATCCATGGCTACGAAATGTGCGAGATGTATATCGTTTACACGAAAAAGAGCTCGATGCTATCCCTGATATGAAAGACCGCTATAACCGCTTGGTGGAACTTAATGTTTACGAACAGTGTCTGAACGTTATAAAAACAGCAGAAGTGCAAAAATCGTATTTGGAATCGGGGTATCCTCGTGTAGCAGGTTGGGTGTATGATCTTAACGATGGTACTTTGATAGACCTGAACATTGACTTCAAGAAAGAACTTGATCACATTCGTAAAATATATGACCTAACTAAGAAAAAGTAAAATAAGACTATATTAAATAATGAAACATAGACATACATATATAGCTTTATTTTTGGGAATACTTACACTTGCTTTATTACAAGGTTGTAAACCTTCAACAAAAGCTGAAGACTCTAAAATACTGATGGTCACGATAGAACCGCAGAAGTATTTTTTAG
>NZ_JAIXHZ010000013.1:0-26909 GCF_043392705.1 Dysgonomonas sp. Shenzhen-Wh21 | reverse complement strand
GCCGCTTGGAATACCGGGACACAGCGGTAGTAATGGCTGCTTCGGCTCCTATGGTTAGCTCTCCCGATATAAATAGCAAAGAGCTTACCGTATTGCACGCAGGAACGAAGGTATCGATAATAAAAGAAGATCGTAACTGGCTTGAAGTAGAAATAGATAATGGTACAGTGGGCTGGATACAGCGCGATAAACTGGAAATAATCTGATTCCTTTTCTTCCATTTATATATTTACATGAGAATATTATTTTAATGAGTTTAGTAGAACGAATTTTACCCTATGAGAGGAATCTCTTTTTGTGGCTTAATGATCAGCATACCTCTTATTGGGATGTTTTTATGTGGATATATAGCGGCAAGCTTGTATGGCTTCCACTGGCAATCGTTGCAATAGGTGTTTTTGTCTACAAAATAAAATGGAAAGAGGCACTTCTATTATTACTATGTGCCGTTTTGGTTGGTGTGCTTTGTGACTATGTCTCTTCTTCTCTAATAAAGCCCTTTTTTGAACGTCTCAGACCTACCCATCATCCCGACTTTCAGAACTATGTAGACACTGTTCGTAATTACCGGGGAGGAAAGTATGGGTTTATATCCAATCATGCCGCTAATGGTTTTGGTATTGTCGCTTTTACATCTCTACTTTTCAGATATAAATATTATACAATCACCGTTCTTTTATGGGCATGCATAACAGGGTACTCCCGAATATACTTTGGTGTACACTTTGTATCCGACGTTGTTGGAGGTGCAATATGGGGTGCATTGGTCGGTATTTCTATGTATTATGTTTATTTAACCTCACGCAGGTATATCTTAAAAGTTCCTAAAGAAGAATTGAAAAATCCTGTCTACACAAAAGTTAGGGCTCAGATACTAATGTGCACGATTTGGGTTCTGGTGATTTCGATCGCCATTTATAGCGCAGTATTTAATATTCCCACATAAAATCCATTGTTTTTCAAAAAAGAATTTTATAACTTTAGAACATATTCCTAATCATTTACCATTTAAAACTTAGAGAGTATGACTAGAGTTATCAGATTTGCAGAGCTAAGAAGGATTAAGGACACCTTACCGGATGGAAGTATACACCAAATAGCAGAAAAGTTAGAACTCCCGGTGGAAACTGTATGGAACTACTTTGGCGGATATAGTTACGAAAAAGGTCAAAGCTGCGGAATTCATATAGAACCGGGCCCGGATGGAGGATATGTCTCTATTGATGATACCACTATTTTGGATATGGCTTTAGAAATGATGGAATCAAGGGAGGCCTAAGAGAATAAGAGAGATGAATACGCCAGAAAGTGTTCATCTCTTTTCAAATATATCTGAACGTTTTTAGCTGCAAACATGATAATTTGCAATACTGAGAAAAAACGATTACAAAATTTGTACAAGAAATTATATAAATATGCCGATTATGGAAGATAAATTAGTAACACTAGCTATTCATACAAATGAAAAAGCCCAAATATTAAAACATGTATTGGAAGGTGAGAACATTGAAGTACATATCAATGATGTAGATCTTGATAATCCCGGAGTATCAGCCGGAGTTCGTATCCGAATAAAAGAATCTGATCTTCCTAAGGCATTAAGTGTTGTAGAAAGTCGTCATTTGTTTAGCTACGATGAGGAAGAAACATATCGTACAGATGATGGACGACAAAGGATTTTAATCCCTGTGGACTTCTCCGATTACTCTCTTAAGGCTTGTCGTATCGCTTTCAATCTGGCTCGAGAGCTGGGTGCAAAGGTCAAAATACTCCATGTGTATTTCAATCCTTATTATCCTACTGCCCTTCCTATGGCAGAGGCTTTTGCCTATCAGGGGAAAGAGGAAAAGGAATTTCAAAACATAATAGAGAAAGTAAAAGAAAATATTCAACGCCTCTGCAATACCATCGATAAGAAAGTATCTGAAGGCGAATTTCCGTCAGTGAACTACTCTTATGTGCTTAGAGAAGGTTTGCCTGAAGAAGAAATAGTAACATTCACAAAGGAATATAAGCCATCAATCATCGTAATGGGCACTAGAGGGAAAGACCAGAAGGATGCCGACCTGATAGGTAGCGTAACAGCCGAAGTGATAGAAATGACACATGTGCCGCTGATAGCTATTCCCGAGAATACTCCGTTTAAGGATTTCAAGGATGTGAAACACATTGCATTTCTTACAAACTTTAGCCAAAGAGACCTTATTTCGTTCGACTTGTTAGCTAAATTATTACAACCTTATCAGGATATCCGTATCTCTTTGACTCATATTGCTGTGAAGAAATCGGATCAGTGGGACGAAATTAAACTTCAAGGTATTAAAACGTACTTCTCGAAGCAGTATCCAAATTTGAATCTCGATTATAAACTCATCGATACTTCCGATATGCTGAAAAGCCTTGACGAATATATCAAAGATGATGGAATACAGGTATTGGCACTAACAACCAGCAAACGCAATATATTTGCCCGGATGTTTAGTCCTAGTATCTCCCGCAAGATGTTGTTCCACTCAGATACTCCGTTATTTGTATTGAGAGGGTAGAGTGGCTTGATAAGACATATAGTTGTACTTTATATATCTATCCGTATCTCTGAAAAGATACGGATAGCTTTTTTAAAATAGAGCTTATGTAGCCTTATAATCTGGAATGCTACAAAGGAATAGTTTTTATTTGAAGTCTATACGAGAATAATATTATTGAATAATCTATATGAAATCGGAGATAAGAGGAATATTGGAAAATGGATTTATTTCAGAAAAAAAGGATTTAATAGAGCTGTATGATATAGATAATTATACGGAACGAGAATATGTTGTTGATTTCATTAAGAAAGAAAGTATTCGGTCTGTTGATGACTGGTTAAAGATAAGTCTAATAGATTTGGCTGCACGATTGAAGATAAATGATATTAATCTTTTAAATAATTACTTATCATATCTTGGCTCAGGTTATAGCTATTATCTGAAGTTAACCGTTCTTGATTATGCAGGTTATATGTACGAAACTTATAAGAATGAAAAGATAGATTATTCTTTTATAGAAGCTCTTTTGAGTAGTAATTATGATCGACTAATTGTAAAAATTCAAGCTTTGTTAATATTGATACTTATCTATCCGGGAAGAATAATATTCTATATGGAGAGGATCAAGAAATACTTAAAAAGATCAGAAGACTATAGAGCTCATATAAGATTGTATAATTCGTTTATGAATATAGATTACAGAATTCCAAAATCTTACATTGAAGACTTAATGCTAATAACAGAACAAAAAAGTTTATCTTCATCAAAAGCAGTGAAGAGTACTTTGGTTGAAATGAAAAGAAGCTTAGTTTAAAGAATAGACTATTTCATAGTATATTTGTAATTCGTTTACTTTTTTGAATAAACATTATCTAGATATGGTTAAGCTAGTGTAGAGCAAGAGAAAAGGTAACACGTAAAAACAATCAAAAAAGTGTCACTTTTGTCACCTTTTTGAGATTATAGATATAATGAGACTATCGAACAATAAATATATAACTCAATGAAAAAAACAGTATTAATTGCTATGACAGGATTTTCAATGTTGTTTGCAGGCTGTGGAGGAACGCAAAAAGCATCCCATGGAGAGGCTGCATTGACAGACTCTGTTCCTGCTGATTTTAAATATGAGGTTGATGCCTTTGCCGATCTCCAAATTCTACGTTATTACGTTCCTGGGTTCAATAACCTTTCGTTACAACAAAAGGAACTGGTCTACTATCTATCGATGGCAGCTATCGAAGGGCGTGATATTCTTTACGACCAAAATAATAAGTACAATTTGGCTATCCGCCGTGTGCTCGAAGCTATATATGAAAATTATAAAGGTGACAAGAATACGAACGATTATAAAGAGTTTGAGGTTTATCTGAAACGTGTATGGTTCTCTAACGGTATACATCACCACTATGGAGAAGAAAAATTCCTTCCGGGCTTTTCTAAGCAGTTTTTTGCCGAACAGGTTAAAGCCTTGCCCGATAACCTGATTCCAAGAACCCGTCGTTCGGGGAATGAATCTGTGAGTGCAGATGAATTTATAAAAGTGATTACTCCTGTCATGTTTGATCCGAATGTGATGGCTAAGAAAGTAAATCAGTCAGGTAACGACCTTATTCTTTCTTCAGCTAATAACTATTATGGAGAAGGCGTCACTCAGAAAGAAGTACAGGCTTTCTATGGAGCTATGAAAGATACGACAGATCAAACTCCGATTTCATACGGACTTAACAGCCGCCTTGTAAAACAAGGAAACAAGCTGGTAGAAGATGTGTGGAAAGTAGGAGGTCTTTATTCTCCTGCCATTGAACGAATCGTAGGATGGCTAGAGAAGGCTGAAACTGTAGCTGAAAATGATCAACAGAAAGCGGTTATCACTAAGTTGATCTCTTATTACAAAACAGGAGACCTAAAGACATTTGACGAATATGCGATAGCGTGGGTAGAAGATCTGAAATCTCAGGTTGATTTTGTAAATGGTTTTACCGAAGTATATGGTGATCCGCTCGGAATTAAAGCAAGTTGGGAATCGGTGGTAAACTTCAAGAATGTAGAAGCTACCAAACGAACAGAAGTTATCAGTACTAATGCTCAATGGTTTGAAGATCATTCTCCGGTGGATAAGCGTTTCAAAAAAGAAAGTGTGAAAGGGGTATCTGCAAAAGTAATTACAGTAGCTCAACTGGGCGGAGATTGTTATCCTGCAACACCTATCGGTATCAACCTGCCTAATGCCGATTGGATACGGAAAGATCATGGGTCAAAATCGGTGACAATAGAAAATATAATGGAGGCCTACGACGCTGCAGGAGCACATACAGGCTTTAATGATGAGTTTATGTGGTCTGAGCATGAAGTTAACTCAGTAAAGCAATATGGTTTTATAACAGACGTATTGCATACCGACCTTCACGAATGTTTAGGACATGGCTCGGGTAGATTGTTGCCGGAGGTTGATCCAAATGCATTAGGAGAATTCAGCTCGACAATAGAAGAAGCCCGTGCCGATTTGTTCGGTCTTTATTTCCTTGCCGATCCTAAGCTTGTAGAACTAGGCATAATACCGAATGCTGATGCATACAAAGCAGAGTATTATAAGTTTATGATGAACGGTCTTATGACTCAGTTGGTGCGGATAGAGCCGGGTAAGAATATCGAAGAATCACACATGCGTAATCGTCAGTTGATCGCTAAATGGGTTTATGAAAAAGGAAAAGCAGACAATGTAGTCGAATATAAAGTGAGAGACGGAAAAACATACGTTGTAGTGAACGATTACAATAAATTACGTACTCTGTTTGGGGATCTGTTAGCTGAAATTCAACGTATAAAATCGGAAGGCGATTTTAAAGGAGCAAAAGCGATTGTAGAAAATTATGCAGTCAAGGTAGACCAAAAATTGCATAGTGAAGTTTTGGCTCGTTATAAGAATTTGAATATGAAGCCTTACAAGGGATTTGTAAACCCGACTTTCGAATTGGTGAAAGATAGCAATGGTAAAATTACAGATGTGAAAATTAATTATAAAGAAGGTTATGCAGAGCAAATGATTCGATACTCGAAAGAGTTCTCTTCATTGCCAACATTTAATGATTAATGTTTTATAGACGTTAAGATAAATGCAAAAAAGATCGGAAATTATATCTCCGGTCTTTTTTATTTATATATTTGCTATGCTAAACACCATAAAAAAACATGTACTAGACGCAAATGAAAATCTTAATTATATCATCAATCTTCTTTCTTTCAACTCTTCCCTTGCTTTCGCAGTCCAAAAAAGATATTGCGGTACAAAAGGGAATAGAAGCAGTAAAATTAATGGACTGTGGAAAAGTAGAAGAAAGTATCACTCTGCTTAAGGAAGCTCAAAAGCTTGATCCGGCCAATATTGTGTATCCTTACGAAATAGCTTATGCGCATTGTCTCGAAGAAAATTATGAAGAGGCTATTAATATTCTGAAACCGATACAGGAAAATGAAGATGTTTCGGATACGTTTTTCCAGATGTTGGGTATTTGCTATAACTCTATAGGAAATAATGAAGGTGCAATAAAGACCTTTGAGGAAGGTATAAAGAAGTTTCCCGATTCAGGTGCTCTTTATTTTGAATTAGGAAATGCGTATATGGCTCAAGATGAAAAATACACTGCACTGTCTTATTTTGAGAAGGGAATCGCAGCAGATCCTAAATATCCTTCTAATTATTATTGGGCAGCTAAAATATATTTAGATACAGAAGATGAAGTATGGGGGATGCTCTACGGTGAACTGTTTATGAATCTGGAGCGTAATACACATCGCACGGTTGAGATGAGTAAGTTGCTCTATGAGACATATAAAAGTGAGATCACCATTGTGAGTGACTCTGCTGTGTCTGTCAGTTTTTGTAAATATGCAGGACTAGATTTAAAAAATAATTCGGAATCCTCTTTTGGTAGTGGTATTTACGAACCAATTCTTATGTTGTCTCTTCCGGATGTCAAAACTTTAGATTTGGCTACATTGAGTACGATTCGCACTAATTTTTTGAATATCTACTATAAAAATAATATAGAGAATATATATCCAAATGTACTGCTCGACTATCAAAAGTTGTTGATGAATGCCGGACACCTTGAAGCCTATAACTATTGGATATTGATGCAGGGAGATCCTTCCGAATTTCTTCAGTGGAAGTCGGCGAATGAAAGTAAATGGAAAAGCTTTACAGATTGGTTCTCCAACAATCCGATCAAGCTGTCTTCTAAAAACAAGTTTGTAAAAGACCAATATTGATTTTTAAAAGAATTGGAGCTTCAAACCAAACGATAATCTTAAATAGTCTTTTGGTTTAAGGTACTTGTTCGTAAAAGCACTTGCAAGATATAAGTCATTTGTACTTAGTTCGTAAAAGGCCGTAACAGACTTAGCAAAAAAACGCTTTTCGTGTGGAATCTTATACGTAAGCCTTTGTCCTATATAGACATTAAACCGCATCTTTGTAGAGAACGAATAGTAATCGTTTGGATATTTGTCGGGTTCACTTATCCAAAAATCGCCGTTAAGAATAGTGTTGATATACAAGCCACAGGCTAGCGGATCGATATAGAATCCTTTTGTCCCTATTGGCTTTGTCCAGGGAATAAAGTTTTGCTTCAAGGTAAAAGTTACCTTATTTTCTTTTGTTGAGTATTTAGGAAGAAATCCAAAGAACACATCCGTCTCCCATTGATTGTTTTTTCCATAATCCCATCCAGTTCCTATGGATATAAGTCCCATCCCGCCTGCATACTGAAATTTTATATGTGTAGGAATGAGATTGGCCCACTGATTCTGATATTTTTCTACACGTTTTTCGTAGCCATTCTGAGAATAGCCGGATAGGTTAAATAATAGGATGAGTGATAAAAAAGATATATATTTAATAAGCGACCACTTCATAGTCATAGGTGTTATCTGAATTTAATGTGAATAGTAAATATTTCTTTTTAGCTATATTGGGGGTGCCATAATAGATTATTCCATCATCGAAGAGATCGTCTACTGCTATGTTGTGATCGTGAGCATTGAGGCAAAATTGAAGATTCGGAAATTCTTTTATATAACGTTGAAATACATTGGCTATATTATTGTTGAACTGTTCTGAAAAAGGACGGACATGCATTGCCATTACTGTTTTATCGTATTCATCCTTCTTGTCTTTTATTTCTTGTTCTATAAATTGAAAGTCGGGTACAGGGAGCGAATAATCAAATTCCAAGGCATTGGTGTTTAAACATACAAATTTCGTCCTTCCGGCAATGAAAGAGAAATTTTCTTCTCCAAAAACCTTTCTAAAGACTTCTATTCCATTTGCGAGGCAATCGTGATTTCCCAATAAGACTACATAAGGTACTTTCAGTTTGTTTAGAATATCCCGTTGCCATAGAAATTCTTTGGTAAGCCCAAAATCTGATACGTCTCCTCCGTGAATAACGAAATCTATATCGTTTCTTTTATTTAGTGTATTCACAAAAGCCTCTGTTTCGTCATACCATCGTTGGGTATCGCCAATCATCGCAAACCGTATTCTTTCTTTGTTTCTACAAGTTTCCTCTATTCGCGCTATATTCTTTTTGTTGATATCTGTTTTCCCTGAAATGCGACCATCGTACGGATGATATTCGATCATCTCGCATGACTGAAATATACATAAAATACCAAGCAGTAATATTCCTATCGATTTTTTCATTTGACTTATTATTTGGAGGTACAAGAGTACTGCCAATAAATATAATTAGGAAAAGAAGCGAAGGCCTGTGCAATTTTATTGAGCTTTTTTAAGGATGTTTTAACGAAAAGTCCTTATCTATCCTTGATTCTTCGTGTCAACCATTCTCTAATAAATGATGCTTAGTGATTACTTGCGAAAAATATTCAGAGTTGTATCGTCATCGATAGAAACCAATCTCCAAGAGCAAAATAGGGACGTGATAAAAACAATAAAGAAGCGGAAGGTAATGGCTCAGAAATTTTATTTCGCCCCTGTGAATAAGTAGTTTATGTATATGTGTAAAAGGCTTCTTTGTTAAGGCTTATAAATAGGAGAGTTAATCAGGCCTTGTCTAATTAAATAATGCTTACCTTTATTTTCAAAATATATAACAATGAAGCTAAAAGAAGAACAAAAAAACAAATCGGTACTCACAACCAGTTATGTACTAACAAACGGCTCTCCGATAACTTTCGTTCTCTACGATGAGGACGGAGACTGGCAGTTGTTTGGTGATGATGAAGTTGATGACGAAGAGGATGCTTATCTGGTATCGGTAGACGAGATATTGGAAATGGAACCGATATTGAAGAAACTCCCTGATTTGCAACCGGGACAAGCTGCTACAAGAGAAAAAGATAGTACGCGCTGGTTTATAGTCGAGGATGAAGGATAAGGTACTCTAAGTCCCCGCGAAGAGTTATTGTCGTATTTTATATAGATATGTGACTAAGCATTTCCTTTTCTAAAGGCATTGAGATGTGAAGATGAGGTACGGCAATAAATACTTCAACCGCGACTTACCATCGTAGAATAATTCTTTCGCCTAATTCTTTTGCCAGAATCTTTTTTATTTCGTCCATTTCCTTAAGCTTTTGCATAAGGATAATAGCTCCGTCCCAGTCTTTCTCCTTTTGTCTCTTTTCCAGATCTTCTTTGATCTCCTTCATCTGCTTAGATATATGAGCATCTTTTAACTCGGTGACTGCACGAGGAACGTTTTTCCAGAGATGCTTTTCTTCGGCAAGAGGGGTGTCTTCCTTTTTAAGATTCTCACCGAATTGTTTTATATGCAGCTTACTCAATTGATACCTGTCGCTTACCAGCTCGGCTGCAATTTTGCTTATATGTGCGTCTGTATGCGCCAAAAAGTAACGACTTGGGTTGAAATATTCATTTGCCGAGTGTTCTATTGCATCTTCCAATATTGTTTTATACAGAGGATTTGTAAACCAAAAACCATCTCTTTGCAAGTCAAATTTTACCCAATCTATTACGGTTGTGGGCATATCGCCTGTTGCAGGATTGTTTTCTCCACCTTCGATCAATATTTCCATTCCATACCGGACAATAAAGTAGAGAATCGCTAACTCAAACTTATCAATGTTAGTCTTTTTTACAACGGGTTTTCCTCTATGCGCTTCAGACTGTGAGAGGTCAACGTTGATTGCCGATAGCTCAGGATCTATCTTCGGCTGAGGAGCCTTCTCTAGGTGAGCAAGCCTTTTCTTATTTACTTCCTGAATAAGTATCCGTTCGTCTATATTCAGTAGTATACTGCAATCTTTTATATATACACTGCGTATAATATTGTCGGGGATAACCGCAATGCTACTGACTATGTCGGAGATGAGGGTTGCTCGCTTTATAGGGTCATTGCCTGCATCATCTAATAGTAATTGTGTTTTGAAGCGTATGAAATCCACTTCATGTTCCTGTACATATTTTGTCAGCGACTCTGCATTTTGTTTGCGTGCAAATGAATCGGGGTCTTCACCATCAGGAAGGAGTACCACCTTTATTTTCATTCCTTCTTCAAGCAAGAGGTCTATCCCTCTCAGCGCCGCTTTTATACCGGCAGCATCACCATCGTAGAGTATAGTTACATATTCTGTAAAGCGATGAATGAGCCTGATTTGTCCGTGAGTAAGTGCTGTTCCTGATGATGCAACTACATTTTCTATACCCGCCTGATGCATCGATATCACGTCGGTGTATCCCTCTACCAGATAGCAGCAGTCGGCTTTGGTGATAGCTTGTTTTGCAAAATATATTCCATATAGTTCGCTGCCCTTGTGGTATATCTCACTCTCGGGAGAATTTACATATTTTCCTGTGTTCTCTGCCTTCTTTAGAATACGTCCTCCAAAAGCAACAACTTTCCCCGATAACGTGTGTACGGGAAATATAACTCGCCCCCGAAAACGATCGATAAGAGCGCCGTTACTCTCACTTTTTATAGTGAGACCTGTTTTTACAAGAAATTCTTCTTTATAGCCATTTCTTATAGCTTCCTGTGTGAGGCTGTCTCTTTGTTCGAGACTGTATCCGAGTTGGAATTTCTGTATAATATCTTCACGGAATCCTCTTTCTTTAAAATAGCTTAGACCTACAGATTTACCCTCGATATGTTCATGCAGAGTTTTTACAAAATGATTTCGGGCAAAGTCATTTAATATAAATAGGCTTTCACGCTCGTTGTAAGCTTGCTTCTGCTCATCGGTTAACTCCCGCTCTTGTATTTCGATGTTATACTTCTTTGCGAGATAACGTAGTGCATCGAAATAAGAGAGCTGCTCATGCTTCATAATGAAGTGAACAGCGGTTCCTCCTTCGCCACAAGCAAAGCATTTACATATATTCTTGGATGGAGAAACGTAGAATGACGGAGTTCTGTCTTCGTGGAACGGACACAGCCCTACATAGTTTATACCTCTACGCTTGAGCGTAACAAACTGAGATACTACATCCACTACTTGTGCAGCATCTATTATACGGTCTATGGTGGCTTGATCTATCATTTTTATTTACTAACACGAAAGTAATAAAAATATCCCAGTATAGATATTTTATATTTCTATGCCAAAGTTAAATTATACTTATCGGTCTTCCTCTTTCGTGAATATTCTACACAGTGTCTCTTATGATTAGGTTATTGGTATAGTGTAGAGATTTTTTACAAATTTTAGCAATGAAGATTGATCTTATTTGTAGATATATTTGTTACTATTTTTTAAGATTCTATCTATCAAGTATGTTTACTTATAAAGAACAAGCTATATTTGTAGATATTTCGGATAAAAATCTTGTATGATTGAAAGAATAAAAGAGTTTGTAAAAAGAATAATTCGATTTCTTACGTATGATATCTGGCGGATAAACAAACGCGAGAGATCGTCTCGTAAAATGGGATTGTACGATATTATTAAGTCTTTTATCCTCGCTATCAGGAATATTGATGGAGAGCAACTTTTTACACGTGCATCAGCATTGACATACAGTACCTTACTGTCTATCGTCCCCATGCTGGCTGTATTGTTTGCCATAGCTCGTGGGTTTGGTTTTCAGAATATTGTAAAGACTCAACTCTTTAGCTATTTTGCAGGACAAGAAGAGATCTTGAATAAAGCGACAGCTTTTATCGACAAATCAATTGAGTATGCTCAGGGTGGGATTTTCTTGGGCGTCGGCGTCATCTTGTTATTGTATACTGTAATCAATCTGCTTTCGAACATAGAAGATAACTTCAATAAAATATGGCAGATAAAAAAAGGACGTACCTATTTTCGGATGTTCACGGACTATCTGGCTCTTATCATTATTGCGCCTGTTTTTCTTATATGCAATGCCGGGGTTAATATTCTTTTGAGCACTACAGCTGAGCAACAGTATATACTGGGACTGGTTATTGGTCCTTTTATGAAAGTTGTTCCTTTTTTTATTACTATATTACTCTTTACAATACTCTATATTTACATCCCAAATACGAAGGTTAAGTTTACCAGTGCCTTATTAGGCGGTGTGTTTACGGGTATATGTTTTCAGGTATTCCAAATGCTGTATATCGGTGGTCAGATATGGATATCTAAATACAATGCGATATATGGTAGTTTTGCCGCTTTGCCTTTGCTGTTGCTATGGTTGCAACTGACATGGTTTTTTGTTTTGTTTGGTGTGCAGCTTTCTTTTGCTTATCAGAATGTAAATAAGTTTAGTTTCGAGCACGAAACTTCTAAAATAAGTCGTCGCTATAAGGACTTTGTTGCATTACTAATAATGACTTTGATCGTTAAGCGGTTTGAAAAAGGCGATATGCCTTACACTGCTGATGAACTTTCGGAGCAATATAAAATCCCGACAAAATTGACTAGTGATACTCTTTTTTATTTGCAGGATATCGGTCTTATTGTAGAGACTCCATCTCAAAACGCATTAGTACCCGCTTTTATACCTGCTTTGGATATCAATCATATTACCGTAAGTTATCTGTTTGAGAAAATAGAGATGTATGGTTCAGAGGATTTTGTGATTGATACAAATGTAAAATTCAGGAAAGAGTGGGAGACTATTTTAGAAATTAAAGAGCTTTCGGATAGCGAAAATGGGGACAAACTGCTCAAAAATTTATAATTCATACACGTGAAATCAGGTATTCATAATCTTACCGAGGGAAAAATATTCTCTACCTTAATACGCTTGGCTCTGCCGCTGATGGGTACAAGCTTTTTACAGATGGCTTACACGCTCATGGCTATGTCGTGGGTTGGCAGGCTGGGGACTGTATCTCATCCCGAAATAGCAACCAAATCGGAAGCTGCAATTGGTGCTATAGGGATGTTGTTGTGGTTGACTTCATCGGTCGCATATCTGGCTATGATCGGATCGGAGGTAGCAGTCGGTCAATCGATAGGTGCGAAGAAAATGAAACGTGCAGCTATATACGCCTCACATTCTACAACTACCTCTATTGTGCTTAGCGTGGTATGGGTATCTACACTCTTTATATTTGCTAATCCTATCTTGTCTTTTTTCAAATTATCTGCTGATATTACAGCCGATGCGGTGCTTTATTTACGAATACTCACTATTAGTCTTCCGTTTCAGTTCTTGTCCTATAATTTCGCAGGGATATACAATGGAGCAGGGCGAAGTACTGTTCCTTTCAAAAATAATGCAGCCGGGCTCGTGTTAAATATGATACTCGACCCTATATTGATGTTTGGTATGGGGATGGGATTGCACGGTGCCGCTATTGGTACAGTTGCTGCACAATTGTTTGTGTTTTCTTTGTTCTTTTATCAGATTAAATATGGTAATCGTATTTTAGGCAATTTCTCCTTCTTTATTAAGCCGAAAGGCATTTATCTTAAACGCATAATTTTTCTAGGAACGCCTGTTTCAATAATGAATTCATTGTATGCCATCATTAATATGAACTTGGCACGTGTTGCTTCTATTCATGGAGGGCATCTAGGGATGATGGCTCAGACAACGGGAGGACAGATAGAGGCAGTTACGTGGAATACATCACAGGGTTTTTCTACGGCGTTGAGTGCTTTTGTTGCTCAGAACTATGCTGCCAATAAATTGGAAAGAGGTAAAAAGGCATATATCTATACGATACGTGTTATGTTTACGTTAGGAATTTTTGTCAGTATTGCATTTATTTTGTTTGGTGCTCAAATTTTTGGAATTATTGTTCCTGAAGAGAATGCTATGCGAGCCGGAGCCGAATATTTGTTTGTAATGGGTTTAGTGCAGATTTTTATGATGTTTGAGCTGACTACACAAGGTATGTTTAATGGTATTGGCCGTACAGTAGAGCCTGCCGTGATAAGTATCACATTCAATGCGCTACGCATCCCTTTGGCTTATTATCTGGCTTCGCAAATGGGGATTGTTGGGGTGTGGTGGGCAATCGCTATATCTACGATATGTAAAGGCATAATACTGCCTGTTTGGTTTACGGTAGTCTATAAAAGAGTACAAAAACGAAGACCTAAGATTGCATAATCAGAATAAAAAAAGAGGCTTTAAAGCCTCTTAACTATTTATATATTTGCTGTGGGTTATGATTTATCAGACGCTCTTCTGCTAGTCGCTCAAACTTCGTACCCGGACGTCCATAGTTGCAAAACGGATAAATACTAATGCCTCCACGTGGCGTAAATATTCCTACCACTTCAATATACTTCGGATTCATCAGCTTAATAAGGTCTTTCATCATAATATTTACACAGTCTTCATGGAATGCTCCATGGTTACGAAAGCTAAATAAGTATAACTTAAGACTCTTGCTTTCTACCATTTTCACATCAGGTATGTAGTTGATGTGTATTGTTGCAAAATCGGGTTGCCCGGTAATAGGGCACAGACTTGTAAACTCCGGGCAATTGAATGTTACCCAATAGTCATTTCCCTGATGTTTGTTTTCGAAGGCTTCTAATACATCAGGAGCATAATTATCTTTATATTCGGTTTTTCCACCTAAATGGCTAAGTCCTTCTATTGTCATATTATAGTTTTGTCTTTAGATAGTTGTGTAATCCTTGTTTGCGCAATTTGCATGAAGGGCAGTGTCCGCAACCATCGGCAATGATACCGTTGTAGCAGGTCAGGGTTTGAGTACGAATGATATCGAAAACACCCAGTTCGTCAGCTAATTGCCATACAGCAGTTTTATCTCTCCACATCAATGGCGTATGTATTTGGAAATGTTCGTCCATTGCCAGATTAATAGAAGCATTCGCTGAAAGTATGAAAGTGTCTCTGCAGTCGGGGTAACCACTGTAATCGGCTTCTGATACTCCTGTTACAATGTGGCGTATACCGTGCGAGCGGGCAATGACAGCCGCAAAAGTAAGGAATAATAGATTACGTCCCGGTACAAACGTATTTGGATAAGAGTCTGCCGGTTTTTCCTGATCCATAACAATATCGTTTGTCAAAGAGTTGACGGATAGTTGGCTAATAATAGATGCGTCCAGCAGTTGGAACGGCACATTCGCTTTTTCGGCAATAGCCTTTGCTACTTCTACCTCTTTAGAGTGACGTTGCCCGTAGGTAAAACACAGCGTACGAATGGATGCGAAATTTTCTAATGCCCAGTAGAGGCATGTTGTTGAATCTTGTCCACCCGAAAACAAGACCAACGCTGATTCTGTTTTATTCATTCTATAACTTTGTTTTTTACGTGGTTAATCCTAAGATACACGGAGGAGAAATCTCTCTTCGGCTACAAAAGTAAGGATTTTAAAAGATTCTTTCCGAAAATATTTTCTTAAAAAGAATAATTATTATACTTTTGCACTCACCAAACGACTCCGTAGCTCAGCTGGTAGAGCAATTGACTCTTAATCAATGGGTCGAGGGTTCGAGCCCCTCCGGGGTCACATTTTACTGAGGATGAAGCTTGTAAATCAAAAGTTTACAAGCTTTTTTTATGTTTAGTTAGCTTTTGAATTAACGTAAGATTATCAAAGATTATGTTTATGTATTTTCAATTATTTTGGAATGCTTATAAATATTATTAATTTTACCCGCAATCTTTGAATAATCGTACCTTGATGAAAAACTCAGTACAAAAAAACCTTATATCCTAATGCGCAAATTCTCCAATAATGGATTTATCTAAACAGGTTTATGTAGACTTATTCGATAAGTATTATTTGGCATTGGTGAAATATGCATCCACTATTGTAGGTACAGATAATGCCGAAGATATTGTGCAGGATGCCTTTGTAGAATTGTGGGAACGAAGAAAGGAAATCGAAGTAGGAGAGCATATTTCTTCGCTATTGTATCGATTTGTGTATACAAAATCTATCAATAGGCTCAAACATATTGCGGTTATCAATAAATATTCTTCTGCCAAAATTGAGATATATAATGAAAAGCTGAAATATTTTTCTCCTGAAAACATCGATGTTTGGAAGAATATAGAAAATGCAGAATTGAAAGAGAAAATAGATAGCGCAATTGATACCCTGCCGCCTCAGTCGAAGAGTGTATTTAAATTAAGCTATATCTATGGACTGAAAAATAAAGAAATTGCAGAAACTTTAGCTATCTCTTTACGAACAGTAGAGGCTCATCTGTATCAATCCCGAAAGTTGTTGAAGGCGAGATTATCATATTTGTTGAGGCTTATTCTCGTTTTATGCTTCTTTAACTAAGTATGTTGTTCTATATAACTGTTTTAAGTATATCATAAAATAAATAAATGAGTACAATTGATAAAAGGATTATATTAGGATACCTTAATAAAACGGCTTCAGATGCAGAGTACGAAGCTATCTTAAAATGGATCGGTGAAGATGAAAATAATAAGAAATATCTTTTTGATCTAGAATCGCTTTACAATTCTATAGAATGGGATGACTCTTTATCCGATGGATACTTGGAATGCGAAAAAGATCGCCTATTAAAAAGGATATCCGATGTTCCACAAACAGATATGCCTGTAAAGAAGAAATTTAATTTTTCTTTCGTTAAAATTGCTGCATGTATTGTGGTGCTATTTTCAGCAATCGGATTTGGATATTTGTATCTTCACGACAATAAGAAAATGGGTAGAACAGGTTTGCTGTCAGTACAAAATGACGGAGTTAAAGCAAAGGAGGTTATCTTAGAAGATGGAACAAAGATTTGGCTAAACCAAAATTCAACGATTAGTTATCCGCCTACATTTGAAGGTGAAGAAGAAAGAAGAGTATATCTTACCGGCGAAGCTTATTTTGAGGTAACAAAAAATAAAAAATCTCCATTTTATGTCGAAAGTGAAGCTTTTAATGTGCGAGTTTTAGGAACTTCATTTAATATAAAGAGTTCCAATATGTCTAATATCTCTTCAGTAACTCTTGTAAATGGTGAGATTGAAGTAAAAGGCAATAATAATGAAGGGCATGTAACATTATCTCCCGGGCAAAAAGCTGAAATAAATCATACCGACCATCGGCTAAAAGTATACGAAACCAATGCCGTTCTTGATGTTTTATGGCATAATGATCTGATAACTTTCGAAAATGCGACGCTTCTAGATATCAGAGAAACTTTAGAGTCACTATATGAAGTTAAAATATACTTGGATCCTAGCTTAAATATCCGATCTAAATATTCAGGTGTTATAAAGAAACGTGATAGTATAGATTCCGTTTTGAACTCTCTCACAAATACAATACCATTCAAATATGAATATACTGGTAGAAGTATTCGAATATTACCCAATCAATAGCGTTGTATTGTTAATGAATATCAAAAAAGACACTTAGCCCTAAATTGGACTAAGTGTTTTTTGCTTCCAGCATGTTTTACTATTAAATAGAAAAATATTATTGTAGAACTAAAATCTAATTATTATGAAATAGAACCAATCGGGGCAGGCTTCCCAACCTATTTACAAATACAAGACGGTAACGTTAACCTTATTTTTATTAACGAAAAACAACAACTAAATGAAGAAAAGAAGCAATTCCTATTCTCCAAGGAAATATTTTACTCATTCAATGAGTGTCTTCTTCTTTTTGCTATGTTTTTGTATTGTAGCCAATGCACAAATAAACATAAACCAAAAAGGAGGTAAGTTTTCAGATATAATTAATATTATCAAATCACAATCGGACCATCAGTTTTTTTATGAAGACAAAATTGGGGATATAAAAGTCGGTCCATTAGAATTACATAATGCGAGTATTGAAGAGGTTTTGAACAAATCATTAGCAGGAAAAGGTGTGACATATAAGGTTGAAGATAAAGTTATTTATTTGTCTTCTGCCAACACGAATAACCCGACAAGGTCGCTCCAACAAAAAACAGTAACCATCAAAGGCAATGTAAAAGATGAAGCCGGAGAACCTTTGATTGGAGTAGCAGTCTCGGTAAAAGGAACTACTATAGGAACCTTGACAGATACCAAAGGGAATTATTCCATTACAGCAAACGAAGGTGATGAAATCGAGTTTTCTTACATCAGCTACCTCACTATAAAGCTTATTGCTAAAGGAGACATGACATATAACGTGGTAATGAAAGAAGATAACGTTGCTCTCGATGAAGTTGTAGTTACTGCTTTAGGAATCAAAAGAGAAGCGAAAGTGTTGACGTATAATGTTCAGGAACTTAAAGGTACAGAATTGACGGTTGTTAAAGATGCGAACTTTATAAATAGTCTGGTCGGTAAAGTTGCAGGTATGCAGATAAATCAGAGTGCATCGGGTATTGGCGGTTCGGCCAGAGTAGTTATGCGTGGGACGAAGTCAATTATGGGTAACAACAATGCGTTGTATGTTGTAGATGGAGTGCCATTGTATGATATAAGAGGTGAACAACCCGAAAATATATTCGAATCACCTGATGGTGGAGATCGCGATGCTTTTGCCAATATAAACCCCGAAGATATTGAAAGCCTATCGGTACTTAGTGGTCCTGCCGCTGCAGCTTTATATGGAA
This sequence comes from Dysgonomonas sp. Shenzhen-Wh21, assembly GCF_043392705.1. NCBI lineage: Bacteria > Pseudomonadati > Bacteroidota > Bacteroidia > Bacteroidales > Dysgonomonadaceae > Dysgonomonas > Dysgonomonas sp. Shenzhen-Wh21. Next base: position 8,426 of record NZ_JAIXHZ010000013.1, on the reverse strand, counting down.
ACCAAGGGGCAAATGGTGTAATACTAATTACGACCAAAAAGGGACAAAAGGGATTGAGAATTAATTATGCGAATAACTCTATTTTCTTAAAACCATTTGTTATGCCTGAGTTCCAAGATACATACGGCTCAAGAGACCAAAGCTTTCAAAGCTGGGGGGCTAAGAAAACTCCCGACATGCCTTCGTATGATCCTAAAGATTTCTTTCAGACAGGATATGTGGAGACAAACTCACTGACAGCCTCCTTTGGAGGAGAAACAAACACTACATACGTATCTTTCGCATCCACAAACTCGAGGGGAATCATACCAAATAATAAGTTGAACCGCTACAACCTTACAGTACGTAACACTGCTGATATTATAAAAGATAAACTTGAGTTTGACTTCTCCGTATCTTATATAAATGAAGATAACAGAAATATGATGACTCAAGGACAATATCATAACCCACTGCTACCTATTTATCTATTTCCGAGAGGCGATGATATCGATAACTATAAAATATATGAGACGTTCAACGATGTCCGCAATTTTAAGACTCAAAATTGGCCTTCAAAATATGGCAATCAGGGTTTAGGTATTGAAAATCCATATTGGACTGTTAACAGAAAGTTGTTCGAGAACAAAAGAGACCGCTACATCTTATATAGCGCACTAAAATATAAAGCTTTGGATTGGCTTAATCTGTCGGGACGTGCGAGAATGGATAATATGGAAAATACATTCGAAAGAAAAATTCATGCATCCTCTGATTTGCTCTTTGCATCCGAAACAGGAAACTATATGAACCAAAGAATGACAGACAAACAATTATATCTTGACTTCTTAGCTACAGCCGATAAGCGATTTGGCGATTTCAGTCTGACCGCTGCTTTAGGTACAAGTTACTTTGAGTACGACCAAAGACTTAATAGCTATGAAGGACATTTAGGTCTTGTTCCCAATCGCTTCTCTGAAGAAAATATAAATAAGAATGATCCTCAGACAAAAGTAAACCAAAGTGGGTTCAAAGACAATACACACGCTGTTTTTGCCACAGCTCAGTTGGGTTGGAAAAGCTTGGTGTTTTTAGATCTTACAGCTAGAAACGACTGGACTTCTACCTTAAAAGGTACTAGTGGTACAGGGGTATTTTACCCATCGGTTGGAGTTTCCGGGATTTTAAGCGATATGTTTGACATGCATAAAGCTCAAATCTCTTTTTTCAAACTGAGATTTTCATATTCGGAAGTGGGTAACCCGCCACCACGTTTCATCACGAAAGCTTCATACGAGTTGAATGATGGTAATTTGAAAACAGAGACGGCGATGCCATTCTCCAATCTGAAAGCCGAACGCACAAAGGCGTATGAAGCTGGTGCTAATATGAAATTTTGGGGTAATAGGATTAATCTCGATCTCACATATTACAATACAGATACTTACAATCAGTTGTTCCATTTTGAAGCAGCTCCAAGCTCAATATATTCCGACTATTATATCAATGCCGGAAAAGTAAATAACTGGGGTATTGAAGCTTCTTTAGGCTTTAGCGACAATTTCGGACCTGTCAGTTATTCTACCAGTGTGAATTTTACACTGAATAGAAATAAAATAAAAACGCTTATTCCTAAAGGAACTCTCGACCCAACTACCGGAACTCCCATCCTAGCCGAAGATGGTATAGACATGAGCTCTACAGGAACATATCGTATGCGACTTACGGAAGGCGGAACGTTAGGTGATATTTATGTTTCGACGCTAGAAAAAGATTCTAAAGGGAATATAAAAGTAGACCCATCTACAGGAGCGATAAACAGTGATCCTAACAATTGGGTGAAAGCCGGATCTGTTGCGCCTCGATACAATTTTGGATGGAATAATACGATTTCTTACAAAGGTTTTGATCTGAACTTCCTTGTAGATGCTCGAATAGGTGGAATCGGTGTGTCGGCAACTCAAGCCTTACTGGATAGGCATGGAGTTTCTAAAGCTTCGGCTATAGCACGCGATAATGGCGGTGTATTGGTGAACGGCAAACGAATGGATGCCGAGGCATATTATGCTGTTGCAGCCGGAGGAACAACAGGAGTCTTGTCCGAGTATGTATATAGTATGACGAATGTAAGGCTTCGCGAAGCATCTCTTACGTATACACTCCCTTCTAAATGGTTCAATCATAAAATAAGCTCTTTGTCTCTCTCTTTGATTGGACGAAACTTATGGATGATATATAATAAGGCACCATTCGATCCTGAATTGACTGCTTCTACGGGAACTTATTTTCAGGGACTGGATTATTTTATGCAACCAAGTCTCAGAAATATAGGATTTGGAGTTAAGGTTCAATTTTAAAGCAATGAATAATGAAAAATAATATATCTAAAATATTTAAGCTACTCTTCATGTCTTTGTTTGCAGTGATAGTATCTTATTCTTTTGTCTCCTGTCTTGAAGATAACGTAAATGAATATGCAGCTACAGAAGATGACATGAGCAAAGATGGTCTTTTTGTAGGAGGTCACTTCAATGCCATGCTTAAAGATGTAATACCTACATCGGATGTCGATGCTAACGACTATCAGCGTGCTCAAAATCTGACCGGTGATATTTTCTCCGGCTATATGGCTCATATCGGCACTTGGAACTCATCAAGTCACAACGGTACATATAATCTATATTTTGATAAATGGAACGATGTGGGGTTTGCAAATGGTTATACCAAAGTGATGGGACCTTATGCGAAGATTATTGGTAAAACAAAAGACAAAGTATATTTGGCTATGGCTACCATCGTGAAGGTAATGGGGATGCACAGGCTGGTAGACAACTATGGGCCTATTCCTTACACCAAGTTCGGAACAGGAGGATTGACAACCCCTTACGATAGTCAGGAAGTTGTATATAAAGAATTCCTGAAAGAGCTGAAGGAAGCCACAAAAGAACTATCCGATTTTGTGGATGTAAATACTAAAGGGGATAAGCCTTTGGTGAAATACGATATGATATACGGCGGAGATGCTCTGAAATGGTTGAAGTTAGGAAATACGCTTCGATTACGATTGGCTATACGGATTAGTTATGTGGAGCCGGAATTAGCAAAGCTGCATGCCGAAGAGGCTGCAAATCAGAAGTATGGCTTATTGTCTGATGTTTCAGATATTGCACAACTGAAATCATACGGGGGGCATGCTGTTTATCATCCGCTGGAAACCGTATGGAACTCTTATGCAGATACAAGAATGGGAGCGTCAATGGACTCTTATCTGAATGGATTAAAAGATCCTCGTTTGCCTTCTCTTTTCCAACCGGCAGCAATTGATGGAGCTTATCATGGCGTTAGAAACGGATTATATATATTCGATAAGGCTCCGTATGAAAAAATGTCTGCGCCTAATGTTAGAAAAAATACACCAGTGTTATGGATGACCGCAGCAGAAGCTTATTTTTTGCGGGCAGAGGGCGCTATAAGAGGTTGGAATATGGGCGGTTCGGCAAAAGATTTCTATGAGCAAGGGGTGCGTGCATCTTTCACTCAATATGGAGTAAGCGGAATAGATGCCTATTTGACAAACTCTACTGATAAGCCGATCAGATTTCAGGATATGGTAGGATATTACAGTATAGCAGCCAGATCAACAATTACAGTAGCATGGAACGAAAGCGATTCTTTTGAAACGAAACTGGAAAGAATCATTACTCAAAAATGGATAGCAATGTTTCCCGAAGGGCAAGAAGCTTGGTCTGAATTCAGGCGTACCGGATACCCAAAGATATTTCCTATTATATATAATCGCAGCAGTGGTCAGATCAATACCACAGTTCAGATCAGAAGAATCGTGTTTCCTCAAGAGGAATACAACAAAAATAGGGAAGAAGTAGATAAGGCTATCGGCTTACTTAATGGACCTGATACGGGAGGAACTAAATTGTGGTGGGATGCTAAATAATTAAAAATATGAATGATATGAAAACATTATCAAATATACTGTTAATCTGTTTTTTGTTTTTTTCTCTGTCTTCGTGTTTAGATGAAGTAGATCCGGAAAACAAAATCGTAGGGCAGGTCGAGCCCAAAAGTGAAGAATATTATAAACAGTTGAGAGCTTACAAAGAATCCGACCATGCTGTGGCTTTCGGGTGGTTTGGCGGTTGGAATACAGAAACATCGTCTATGGGCACAAGATTAGTCTCGATACCCGACAGCGTGGACATTGTATCCATATGGGGCAAATATTGGGATATTACAGATGCGCAAAAAGCTGATTTGGCATATGTGCAAAATGTATTAGGCACAAAAGTTACATACACAATATTTGCGCACGAAGTGCCGGAGCCATTTGAAGCAACAACAGAGGGTGTAGGAAAGTACGCAAAAGCTCTTGCTGATACGATGTATAAATACAATTATGACGGACTAGACCTCGACTATGAACCCGGGTTTGGTGGCGTAGGTCCTCTTGTAGGGCATAACAATGCTTTGATGAAAGATTTTGTGTTGGCTCTCAGCAAGTATTTTGGACCTAAATCCGGAACAGGTAAACTACTGCTCATAGATGGCGTGCCTTATGCTGTACACCCCGAAATAGTGGAGTGTTTTAATTATGGAATTGTGCAAGCTTATGATTCTTCAGGCGAATGGGATTTGCAATATCGCTTTAATAATGCCTTAGCCAAAGGGTGGCCTGCCGATAAATATATTTTTACAGAAGACTTCGAAAAGTGGTGGAGTACAGGGGGAAAACCGAACGCAGTAGTCACAACTGCCGATGGGAAAGAATTCGTTGTACCTTCTCTTGAGGCCATGGCTCGCTTCAATCCTAAGGTAGATGATAAATATCAACGAAAAGGTGGTGTGGGTACTTATCATATGGAAAACGAATATAAACATACTCCTGATTATAAATATTTGAGGCAAGCTATTCAGATAATGAATCCGGCAAAAAAATGATTGTTAAACATTAATAGAAAATACATGAAACTAAATAATATTATAATTCTAAGTCTTTGCGCCATCATACTAATGGGATGTAAAGACAATGAAGACTATCGGGATGTTATTTATATGTCAGGTGTAGAAAACTCTGTTTCCAGACTGTTTACTGTAGACCCCGAACTAGCTGCATCTGAAATAGCATTTAATGTCTCGTCTTCAGACAAAATGGCTAAGGATATGATTGTCGATTTGAAGGCAGATTTATCTTTAATTGATTCATATAACAATCGGTTTATGAAAAATTATAAGCCTCTTCCTGAGGGTAGTTATAAACTGTCAAGACCAGAAATTGATACCAATGATACAAATAAAGAAAGTTTAAACCTGAACAGCAATCAGGTATTGATAAAGTCAGGGGCAAGTGTTTCTACTCCGATGAAGTTGTCTATAAGTGACCTCTCTAAGTTTGAAGAAGGTGTTACTTATGTTTTGCCGGTAAGTATCGTTAGTAATAATTTAGGGATGAGTATTCTGCGATCATCAGCAACAATCTATTTCGTTATTAATCAAACAATAGTTACGAAGGCTGCTGTTTTGACAAGTAATTATTTGCAAGTAGATTTCTCTAAAAACAATGATGTAAGTCTAACCGCTTTGCCTGCTGTAACTTATGAGACACGGATATATGTCAATAAATTTCAATCATATAATCCATATATCAGTAGTGTAATGGGACTAGAAGAAAACTTCCTTCTCCGATTTGGAGATACATCTATCAAGCCGAACCAATTGCAGATAGCCAAACCGGGTATTGCAAGTAAAACCGAGTTTTCGACAGAGAAATGGTTCCATATAGCAGCTGTTTTCGAAGGTGGAAATGTACGAATGTATGTGAACGGAGAGTTGGAGTCGAGCGGAAATATCGCAGGCGTTACAGCTTTAGACCTGACGCATGTATATGGTGACCCTATGTTTATGATTGGGCGCTCTGCCAAAGGACGAGGAATTGATGGGGCGGTGAGCGAAATGCGTGTTTGGAAAAAAGCATTATCTCCGGCCGATCTAATAAACAATATGTGTTATGTTGATCCTACTACTCCGGGATTAGTTGCATACTGGAGATTCAATGGTGCTGACGATAAAAAAGTAACCGATCTGACAGGGAATGGCTATGATGCAATGGCAGCTTATACGCTGAAGTTTATGGATCATGTAAGGTGTCCTGAGTAAGTAATCTTTATTTTATATAAGTACACAAAAAATCCGGCAAATATATTCTTTTGCCGGATTTCTTTTATCTTCGCCCTTAGTGCTGAAGCCTCTATGATATTTTTCTCATAAATTAGTGTTATTACCACCAATTATCACTTTCACTTATTGGCTTTGTTTCAATCTTTTTGTCTTGAATTATCGGGCTTTTTTGCTCTTTATTTGGTGGGTTGTTGAAAGCTTTTGAATCCTTTTGGGGAATTTCTTCTTCTACTTTGGAGAAAGAATCTACAGAAATCGTTCTTCCTTCTTTTTCAAGATAATTTTTTGCTTCTGTAATCTTTATACTTAATATAGGAACTTCCAGTAGAGGATCTAACACAACTTCACCATTAACAACGCAACCCGCATTTATGACAGCTGCCTTGGCTGTAATTGTACCTTCTATAACTGCTGTCGGGCCAAGTTCTAAACTCTCTGCACAAATTATATTACCTGTCACTTTGCCGTCAATGATGCAACCTGCGGCCGTTACACTACCGACAATGTGAGCATTAATGTCAACAGTAAGCGTATCGTCTACATAGAAATTTTTCTCTTGTCCCTCGGTTAGGTATAGTGAGCCTAATACAATTACGTCTCGTCCCAATTCTACGATTCTAGCAGGTTGAGGCTCAAGTTCATCAATTTTTCGCTTAAAGAGAAACATTCCTGATCTTTATAAAGTAATATTCTATACTATTATTTATTCTCCCGAAAAGTTAGCTACTACAGTAGTGGCATTTCCTATATCGATACCTACTGATGATTTAAATTTGCCATGTCCTACACGTAACGAGTTAATTGCATAGCCTCTACTTGCTAATGTTTCAGGATTATCTAAAACTGTTATTTCTGTGAATTTGCCGAATTCTTCCTTAAAGCAATCGATAAGTTCTTCATAATACATAGCACCTCCACACATGTATATACGGTTAGCCTTAACCAGGTTAGAGTCATTGATAACACTACGCAAGTTTGGAGATATTACTTCTTGATAATATGTTTGAATAACACTTTTACGTATTTCTCTTAAATCAATATTTTGACGATTCAAGAAAATATATCCGCGTTTGAATGCCTCATCAATTTGATGTGTATTTCTAAGCTCCAAATAATATTTGCTCTTCAGTTCATTTATCATCAGATTTACAGCATAACGAATTCCATGCGTACTGATCATTGTTTGCTCAATAATACCCGAATCTGTACTGAGGATAGATTCAAATGTTCCAAATCCACAACTGAATACAAAAAAATTTCCCGAAACCTGAGGTTCACCCTTGCGTATTCCGATTGTACATCCTACAATTTCAGGAATCACTTCAACCTTCTGTACTTCTAATATTACTCTTTTCTTATTCCCTGCATTATGTGTTGAAATGTCACAATCGAGCATATGAGTGCGTTGGAAAAATTCTATGGCTTTGTCTTTATAAATATAATAAGTAGAATAAGGAAAACCTGTGGTGATTGTTATCGGTTGCTCCACTTGATTTTCTACTAACAGCATAGCTGCTTTAGCTAATATCTGATAGTCTATATCATCCGGTGATGAGTTTATTAACTTATGAGGAGATTGACCTTCATTCAGGGCAAGGTCTCCGCAGATATACCATTTATTATTATGTTGAATTTTCAAGCCGTGAAGCAAATCCTTCGCTGTTTGTGACAGATTTGTATTATTGTTTTCAACTAAGCTGGGAAAAGATTGGATTTCATAAACCATAGCGATAAAATATTAGATTCGTTAATAATTATGGGGATAAATAAACTTTATTTTATGAAAGAAGAGGTTTCATAGCGATGAGTCCTTCGTATGTTGCGCCATGCTCTAATGCGAATATTTGCGCATTAAGTTTGCCCACTATTCTACCCGTACTTTTTATGGAGATAGATTCGGTTACGCATATATTACCTTCAATACGACCGAATACAACTAGATTTTTTGCATGAATATTTCCTCGAACTATGCCTGTTGTACCAATTACAACAGTATGAGCCTGTTTTATATCTCCTACTATAGTCCCTTCCACGCGTATGTGATGCGTTTCTTCTACAGATCCATAGAGCACAAAACTTTTACAGATTATTGTAGGCGTTTGAGAGGAAAGATCAAACGAGTCTTGCCTAAAATCCTCCTTTTTAGCCATAGTCAATTACGTTAACAATATTTATATAGTCACATTTGTACAGAAATCCGGGCAATTCCTTAAAAACGAATTGTTGTTTACAAATATATATGAAAAGTAATATTAATC
>NZ_JAIXHZ010000012.1:0-4548 GCF_043392705.1 Dysgonomonas sp. Shenzhen-Wh21 | reverse complement strand
GCAAAGGCTATTTCTTCTGATTGGATAAGTGATAAGCTTGATATTATTAGAAGTATTACTGACAAGGGAGAAAAAGTAAGATATTATATTTTAAGGCATGGAATGACGGAGAAAGAATCTTATCTTGTTGAGTCTGCATTTATTGATTTTCTGACATTCAGTGATTTTAGTTTTGTTGCTAATATATCTAATATTGTTGCAGGGCATAATCAATGGGATAAAGGTTTGAAAACGGTTGAAGAAATAGAATTGCTGTATAATTGCCTACCTTTAGATGTTAAGAATAAACCTCATAACCTTCTTTGTATAAATATAAATGGAACTTATCACTCCTCAGCTGATATTTATGAAATTACAAGAAAAAGTTGGGTAATAAACCCTAATCGAGCAAATCTGGCTGATTATGTAGTCGCAGAATATAGGGGAATTATTCGTGCAATATTCAAAGTAAATGAAAAAGGATGGCAAAGAGTTGATAGCGAAGAAAACGCAGAGTACTTCAAAGGAAAAAGTAAGGCTCGATATTATTTTGAGGGAAACGAAGTTATTGATGAAGATATACGAAAACTGTATTTGCATAAAAGACTTCCTCTAAAGCGTAAAGGGCAAGCCAATCCCATTCAGTACTTAGATATAATTTATTTGGATTAAAGAGTATGTTTATTTTATAAATCACTACCAACCTGCCACTTATAAAATAGTCACTTGTCGCCCCTATTTGCGACCCCTAAAAATAAAGAAGCTCCGAAACTGTTTATTATCAGTAGTTTCGGAGCTTTACTTGAGGTTCCTGGCGGATTCGAACCGCCGTAGACGGTTTTGCAGACCGGTGCCTAACCACTCGGCCAAGGAACCATTTTTGGTTAGCGACTGCAAAGATATAATATTTTATTCAAGATACAAGATTTTTTGTGCGATTAATCACAAATTCTACCTCCAGATATACTAAATGTCTAACACTCAGTATCACTCTACAAGCGGATTTTTTATCAAAGCGATGCTATCCGGCTTAATGGTATCTTGAGTCGGTTTAATATATTCCGACACCTCTACTTTCATCAAACCATGATGTACCATATCGAGCTCTTTCGCTGCAGCATATGATAAATCTATTATGCATTTCTTCCTAAAAGGCCCTCGGTCGATAACCTTGACAATTATTTCTTTATCATTCTTTAAACTCTTTACTTTCAATAGAGAGCCAAAAGGGTAAGTCCGATGAGCACAAACCATGCTGTCTTTTTTGTATATTTCGCCACTGGCTGTCTTCCTGTTATTAAATTTCTTGCCATAATAAGTTGCAAGCCCTACATTTTGAGCCTTCAGCCCAATAGCAACAAAAGATAGAAGTAAGATTATCCCAATTATTATTCTCATAAACAATTAATTTATATTTGTTCGGGTTTCAGTACGGTTCCAATGTTCTTTTTTCCATTTATCTTTATAACCATCGGATTTAGAAACTGAACATGTCGTATATAATCAGTTTCGAAGACCGCAGGTTGTTTATTCAGATAATCTTCATCAAACAATCCATCTTTAGATGTGAACGGATTGATAGAGAAATATCCAACGCCAAAAGATGTCAGGTTCTGAAAGAAATGAGTGCCCTGACTTGGCTCTATTTTATAGTTATCCAAGGTAAGCTCAACCAACACCTGAGCATTCGATATTTGAGGCCATTTAACCGGAATACCTAGCCAAGAATCACTGCTTCCCCATCTTCCGGGACCTACCAATATGTAATTTTTTTCTTTTTCTAAAAATTCAGCATTCAATCTATCAATTTCTGTCGCTATTTTTGTGTTATTAGCTGCATTGAAATTCTTTGTTTTCACGTAGATAATATCATGTACATCACTTATAACTCCATGTCCTAGAGCGTTATTCGAGTGTAATATTTCATCTTCCGGTTTTATCCGAGACAAATCTTCAATCTGCAATTCTTTATTTTGTACTATTGGTCTTATTTGCAACAGATAAAATATCCCTTCTCCTTTTTCTTTCAGATCTACTGCAAATTCTATTTCTACAGCACGTCCCATTTCCGATTGTCCAATTTTTAAAACTTGCTGTAGAATTTCAGCAAGAGGGAAAACATTATGCTGTAAAATGTTTGCAAACGATATTATCTTTCGACCACTATCATAATATCCATCATATATAACCTGATCAACAGGGTCGTACGTCGATGATATATATTTTATAGAGCCATCTTTTTCTGCATCTTTTATATTTAGCTTCAAAAGGTTAAAACCATCATTCGTTGTAAATTCCTTTTGAATATTCTTTGTGTCCAAAGCATAAAAAAAGCGTTGAGTATCTCTTAAGGCCAAATCTACGGAACTCAGCTGTACAATATTGTGTGGATGTGCCGGTGAGAAACGCAGATTCGAACCTCCTTCTACAATGTATTTACCCAAACCTAATACAATGTTGGCTATACCTTCTTCGGGTCGTTCGTTCCCTATAGGGTAAAAATTCAATGACCGTGCCACACCGGATATGGTCGGATAGAAATGATCTTCGTAATTAGTCCCTACAGCCTCTTGTATAACTATTGCCATTTTTTCCTGATCTATCAGGTTCTGTGTTGCAGTCATATAAGTTTTACTGTCTTTGTAAAAAACAGAAGCATACACTGCTTTTATTGCCTTACTAAGCAATCCGAGTGTATCATACTTGTCTTTCATCAAAGGAATCATGTAAGTCGAATATACTCCCGCAAAAGGCTGATAGTGCGAGTCTTCAAGCAGACTGGAAGAGCGTACGGCAATTGGAGCGTCTATTGCATCCAGAAAGACCATGAAATCTTCGATAAGGCGATCCGGTAAGCCCGCTCGAAAGAAACATCTTAATATTTCATCATCCGACTTGTCTGATAATGCTATTGGATACAGGTCGTTGGTCTCCATGAACTCATCAAAGATGTCGGTGCATAATACTACTGTACGAGGAATCTTGACCGAAATCTTGTTATCCTCATTTAACTCTAAGTGTTCCTTTATTATATTATCAATAAAAGCAATACTACGTCCTTTGCCGCCTATAGAGCCGTCACCCATTCGGGCAAAGTTAGAAAATTCATCGAAGCGATCTTTGTCGAATGTGGCAACTATTCCCGAGTTCTTTACCTTTCGATATTTTATTATCATATCGTATATAATCTGACGAGCCTCTTCCATACTGCTAAAATCTGTAACCGCAATACGCTTTAGCCACTCAGCCAAAGGGAACATGGCTCTGGAATAGAAGAAACGGGAAAAATGATCGTGTGAAAGGTGGTACTCTATCGATGCATCCGGAATATTGAATATATTCTTCTGCATATCCTTCAGGTTTCGTATTCGCATAATCTCATTTCCGGTCTCAGGATCTATTATAATAAAATCTCCAAATCCGAAATTGTTGACCACCTGCTTTTTCAAATCCCGAGGAAAACTCTTTGAATTCTTATCAATAAAACTACAGCCTAACTCATCAGCATAAGCTTTGTTCTTAACTTCTGATGAGGTGAAAACTACCGGAGCAAATCGCCGTTGCTTCCGCATCCATTTTACAAAATTGTAGCCCGCTAACTTATCCTTTGTCCCGCCATGAGCATAACTCATATCGGTAATAACGCCTAAGATGTTGTTATAGTATTTCTTATAGATGTCAACAGCTTCTTCGAAGGTACGAGCCAGCATAATTTTAGGGCGTCCACGCATACGCAACATTTGCTGGTGTTCGTTCAAAGCCTCTTTCGAGAATTCTTTTGATGCCTCCATTACAATTTTGAACAGAGTGGGTAAGGCTGAAGAGTAAAACCGTACAGAATCTTCGATGAGGAGTATAACTTGTACACCTACACTCTCTGTGTCATGTTCTACATTCATACTATCTTCTATTAGCTTGATTATAGCCAATAAGAGATCGGGGTTGCCAAGCCAGCTAAACACGTAATCAACACCCGATAAGTCTTCCGACGATAGTCTTTTTGATACCTCTTTAGAGAAAGGCGTAAGCACAATGAATGGTGTTTCAGGATATAATTCTTTTATATGCTTTGCTGTAGAGAATATATCCGTATCATCCATGTTTGGCATCTGAATGATCAGTTCATAATGATTTTCACTTATTTTCCGTATGGCCTCATCTTCTGAATATACCTGAGTAAAACGAGGCGGATAGTTTAGATTAAGTGATGTATATTCATTAAATATCTGTTCATCAATACGCCCATCATCCTCCAACATAAACGAATCGTATTTCGTTGCTATCAACAAGACATTGAAAATACGTTTAGTCATCAGATTGGCAAAAGATGTATCCTTGAATCGGAAAGCTTTTATATCGGGTAATTTCTCCATGTCATGGTTTTATCAATTAAGAGAACAAATATAATCAAGCAGCGCTTACTTTTTAGCGGTTTGCTTCAAAAGTTTACAATTCCGAGGTATATCTTCACAAAAGGTGACAATTGTTGTTTTTTTTAAGTGTCTCATATCTAGTACGTACTGGCGAAAAGGTGACAAAAGTGACACTTTTGATATTGTTTGATACCTT
>NZ_JAIXHZ010000011.1:0-10817 GCF_043392705.1 Dysgonomonas sp. Shenzhen-Wh21 | reverse complement strand
CCTAAAGCTGGAAAGTGACGGCATTCGATATTCCCGCTTGCTTTTCTATCTCGGCTATCGTTTTGGCTTTGTCGGGCGAAAGGCAGTAGAATACTTTCTGTTCGTTGGCAGTAAGCGGTTCGGAAGTCTCAAAGTCGGCATTGAGCAAAACGTGCGTTTCACTTTCCAGCTTTAGGGCAGAGGGTAGCGCCGCACGATATACATCGCCCAGCGAACACATATAATACATAGCCACCCATTCCCAGAACTTTAGCTGGAGAGGGGTGGCTATCGGATATTCTTCGAGCACGGTAACAATGTCTTTTACCGGCTGTGATAATTTTTCTTTTTCGTATATCTGAAAAACAATGGCTGTGTAAAACTTCTTCTTGCCAAACTGTACAATAACCCTACTCCCTGCGTATACCGATTTTTTGAATTCTAAAGGAATAGCGTAAGTGTAAGTCCCTTGTAGCGGCAAGGGTAATATTACATCAGCATACAGCATTTTTTGTTATCAGAAGTAGTAATTGAGTCCTACGGTCCAGGATTGGTTTTTCTTGTTTTGGAACGTATCGGCATCCATGTATTCTTCTTTATAATTGTCGGTCAGGTCGCCACGGAAGTACATTCCCAGATCGATATTTCTGAATAAAGTAACTCCTGCTCCTGCACCCAACCCGAAGATAAAGTTTTTGTGCTTGAAAGCGTTCACTACATCTTTGGCATTATCACCATCACCAACTTTCACATTGCCATACACACCACCTGTAACAAACAAGCCCAAAGGACCTAGCTTGATACGTTGCTTTAAGTTGATAGGCAAGCTTATATAGTTATAGTCGGATAGAGAGGCATTGTCTTGCTTTTCACTGATCTTATATTCTTTATGTCCGTACAGTACAGAAATGTCTCCCCCGAATCCCGAAATAGGAACTACAAATTCGGCTGTTGGGCCTATCTGGAAGCCTAATCGGTTGCTGGCTTTCAATATATCAGTCTTCAGCTTGTTGCTGGCTACATCTACACCTCCCCTTACACCCAGACGAAATTGAGCTGAGGCAGTATTAATACTCAGTACGCAAATAAGAGCAAAGAGTGCTAGCGATACTAATTGTTTTGTTTTCATACGTAATACCTTTTATTAACTCTTTTTTTATAACACATAAATAGAGAGAGAAGTTCGTTTGTGCCCGATTGTTTTATAAAATGTTTTCTGAATAAATTGGTGGAATTTCTGATTTTCGAAAGTATTCTGATATTCATTACTCGCATTTTACAGTTTACGAAAATAGTTAAAATTTACAAACAAACAAATTATATGCAGATAATTTTTAATGATTTGTTTATAAGTTGATTACATGCCCTTCGGTATGTGATGTTTAGTATGGCTTTAGATCAACATTTAGATATAAACTACACAGTATAACCGTTGTTATAAATCATCTTTCGGGGAAACATCGTAAGGACTTCTCATTTTTATAACGCTATTCGAGCCGGCATATTGTTTCTTTGTAGTTAAAGAACGGATTAAAATTTATTCTTGTCTTCTCTCATACTCCATAATTTCTGCATAACAAAAAATACAGTAACCCTACAAAGAAAACGGAGTGAAACAATCCGTTGCACGGACGGGGTCTCACTCCATTTATGAAGATTAATGGATATTCTTTTAGAACTTGAGGCTTACACCTGCCATGAAGTTAAAGCCTTGTAGCGGATATCCGTATTGCAGTTCATACTTTTGGAATAGTATGTTGTTCAATCGTCCGTTTACGGCTATATAGTCATTTATCTTATATTCGGCTCTGAAGTTCAGTTCGTTTATATCCTTCATATTTGCAATCGTCGATGCAGTAGTACTTGCGTTTGAGGCAAGAGCCTTGCGTCCGCCTGCATATAGATAATTCACCGACAGGGTAAGATTGTTGATTGGGTTAACGTCAGCGTTGAACTCAGCTGTGAATGTAGGACGTCCCCAAGGTTTGGTGTCGGGCAGCGTCTCAGCATCTATCACCTGCACATACGGTTCGTGATACTTCACATTGTAGAAATAAGCGGTCATACGAGCCGAAAGATCGGTGTATGGGATCAGGTTTGTTTTCAACAACCCGCCGATGTGTCCTGTAGAGATGTTGGCATATACAGGGCTTCCAACATTTCCCCATCCGTTTTCTCTGTAATAGTTGTATACATAGAGGTGGTCTCTTCTTACGTGCTTGTATCCGGCAAAGAGGTCAAACTCCAAACCACTTACTACACCCGAGCGGAATCCGATCTTGGCATCGTAATATGTTTTTGAATATTCGATGCGGGTGCTAGGGTCTGCATAACGGTTTTCTTGCAAAATGTCGAGGAATGTATTGTTGTTGACCCCTCCGCCCACTTCGGCATAGAGTGTGTTTACTTCGTAGAAGCTGACGCTAGCTTTTACATTTGGTGAAATAGCAAAAGCCGTTTTCACGTCAAACAATGCACTCAGGTTTGCGCCTAAATCGGCATTCCAGTTTGCTCCCTGAAACTTGATATATGGCGTACCTGTAATATTTGTATATCCGTGATACGCATTGGGTAGGTAGTCGGTTTTGTTGCTGAACGATTGGTTCAATATCATTCCCTTTATCCCTACTTGCTGATCGGCTCCAAATTCTGTATACAGGTTTAGGTCGGCATTGATAATGCCCCCTTTTACTCCGTCGTCTGCTTTTTGGCGACCATACTTATTTGTGAAATAATTGTAGCTCACATTTCCGTCATACTTGATCGGGCCTTCGTTCTCTTCTTTCGATTTCAGTCCTGCTCCGATCTTAAACACATTTACGCCTTGCTTGCTGTCTACATCGAACGGATACACCGCAGACGATGAGATCGGAATAAAGCTGTTTCCATAATAATTGTAAGATGTATTATAGAATGATGCTCCCAGCGAAAGTACAGAAGGGTCGAACGTGTGTTGATATTTCAGGTTGCCTCCTGCATGCATATACTTGGCTTTTGCATCTTTGCGGGCATAGTCGCTACCGTTGATATAGTCTACTGTAGAGCCTGTTGCGCTATATGTACCAAAAAAGTCGAGTCGGTCGTTGTCTCCGTTTACAAGTCTGTACCCGAGAGCTCCATCGATATTTCCCCCTGTGCCCAAGCCCAATACCGCATAGCCGCGTTTCTTGTCGAAGGCTACATCTGTTTTGATGTCACCCGATGCCGAAGCTCCCAGTTTGTTGTTGTCCAACCTGATCTGAGGGGTGTTGCTCTCGAACTTGATTTCTTTCGGTTTGATAGTCGGGGCGTAAATATTGGGTTGTGTATTTACTTTCGATGCTTCTTGCATGGTAGGTACATAGTCTCTTTCGAGCATCACCTGACGAGTGATGGTAGAGTCTTTTTGTGCCGAAACTGTCAGGCTTATTATTCCCAGTCCTATGACCAATAATGATTTATATGTTGTTTTCATACGTTTTAATTCTGATTTGTTCATAAGTTATTTTAAAGCTGACAAGCGTTCGTCTATCATTGTGTTTATATCGGCTTCACCTCCTTTATAATTTGCCTGAAGGCTTTCGAGATACTGACGTGCCGAGAATTTATCACCTTTGGCAACATAAGCATCCGACAATACCACCACCGCACGTGCCATCCAATATTGGTATGGTGTACCTTCTTTCATAAAGGCAAGCACTTGTTTTTCGGCCTTGTCGTACGATTTCCATTTGTAGTACATGTCCGCAAGTAAGAACTGGGCTTCGGCTCCGAATGCGCTGCGAGTATCTTTGGCTACTGCCTGCAAGTCTGTGGCTGCTTCGTCGTTCTTCTTTAGGTTGATATACGATTTTCCTCTGTAGAATCTGGCTTCGTTGGCTACGGCAGGAGCTGCTTTTGCTCCTTGCAATATTTTGCTTGCGGCAGCTACCACCTCGTTATCTTTTTTCAGAAGATAAGCACAACGCAACATACCCAGTTGGGCAATGTCTTTGTTCTCTGTATTGGATGCCACCATATTCAGGTGCTCGTAGGCGGCATAAGCTGCCTCATAATTTTTGCGGTCGAACTCTATTCCCGATGCAAACACCAAGGCATTGGCAATGTATTTTGGGTTGTTTGAGTTTATAACTTCATTGAAGTGGGTGAGTGCTTTATCGAAATCTTTGGCTTCGAATGCCATATCGCCCAGATAGAAGTGTGTATCGCTTGCAAATACCCCGTTAGGATATGCTTGCAGGTATTTGTTGAATGCTGTTTTCGACTCATCTTTGCGGCCTTTCATATATATGTTTTCGGCAGCCAAATAGGTGAGTGAGTCCTGACGGTTGGACGAAAGGATTGTGCCTTTACCCAGCGAGTTGACGTATGAAGCATACGAGCTGATGTCGTTCATATCCTTATAAACCGCCTCAAGGCTTTCTATGGCAGTACGTGCTTCTTCCGAATTGGGATAGTTGGCAATTACCTGCTTGTAGGCTTCTGCCGACTTGCGAGGATTGTTGGTGTTGAAATATAATTGTCCGAGCTGTACTCCTGCTTTTTGTGCCAGATTGGATTTCGGATGGTCTTTCAGCATTTTTTCAAGCACCGAAATTGCTTCCTGTTCTTTGTTTTGCATTACCAATGCACGGCTCTTTTCGTACAGTGCATTGTCGATATATTGCGAGTTCGGATATTTTGCCATCATGCTGTTCAGTGCTGTTACTTTTCCCGAATAGTTGCGTTGCAATCCTAATACAAATGCCTTTTGGAATTCAGAATAGTCGGCATTCTCAGGGTTTGAAGATACGGCTTGCGCATAGTATCTTTCTGCCTCAGAGAAGTTTCTGTTGTAGAGGTTTATATCCCCGATGCGGTTGAGGGCATCGGAATAGTTTGGCGACTGCTTGTTGCTTTCTGCCGAAACATATTTCTTGAAGTTGTTCAGAGCAGAAGAATAAACTTTGTCCTGAAACTGTGCGTAAGCCAAGTTATACAGCGCTAGTGGATAATTCTTTTGCGAAGGGGAAGCCTGACCGATGTAAGCCGTGTAATCTCTGGCTGCTGTGCCATAGTCGGCACTGCGATAGGCTATGTCTCCCCGCCAGAAATATGCTTCGTTGCGCACTTCGGCGTTGTAGCTACCCATGTTGATGGTTGCATTGAAATCGTTGGCAGCAAGGTCGTAACGCTTGTCGATGAAGTTTTGCACACCCGACTGGAAGAGTATAATTTGCTTAGCTTCCAGTATCTGACGATCGGGCGACTTGATGCTATTGATGGCCGCAAGGGCAGTGCTATAGTTTTTGGACGAAAGCAATGTGGAAGCCAGAGCTCCGCTTACTGCGCTCGTATATTTCGAATTTGGATACTGAGCAAGGAAACGTTGCGATGCTGTAATAGCTTCGCCAAAAGCACCTCCTCCGTCTCGGTTGCGTATCATTACGTTGTTGTATAATGCACCTTCGCTGATAGAAGGGTCGAACTCGGATCGTGCGGCTGCTTCGAAAGCCATAACGGCATTCTGCGTGTCGTTTAGTTTCAGATAAGACTGTCCCAGAAGCATCTGTCCTGCCTGTCCCAGTTTGTCGGTTGTAGAAGCTACATCTTTCAGCGCTTTTACGGCATTGCCATACGCACCTGTTTGGTAGTATGCTTCTGCCAGTTGGTACATATCTTCACGGAAAGGTGTAGATGTAGTGGCACGATATTGCTCATAGTTGCGGATAGCATTTTGTATGTTGCCAAGGCGGTAGTAGCTGCTGCCCAGCAGGCGATATACTTCTCCGATGTTTTTACTGCTCGGGTATGACGAGATAAAGTCTTGTCCTTCGCTTATCGTTCCGTTCATATTGCCTTGCAGAAACTCGCTTTGTATGAGGAAGAATGTTGCATTCTCTTTGTATTCGGGTTTGCTTTTCAGCTTTCGGAATGTAGCGATAGCCTGATCGTATTCTCCTTCCTGAAAATTGGCATAAGCCAGATAGTAGGATGCCGGCTCTGCATATTTTTTACTATTGCGAGACAATAGTCCGAATAGGTTTTTAGCTTCTTTTCTGTCTCCCTTTTGGAGGCTGGCATACGCCATGCGGTAGCTGTAGTCTTCTTGTTCGCTTACGGACAGATAATCGATATCCACTTGTGAGAACCAATGAAGGGCTTTGTTCCAATCTTTTTGTTGAAAATGAATTGATCCTGTAAAGAAACTGATCTGGTTGCGGTGATAAGATTCGGGATAATCGTCAAGAAAATCTTTCAAAATTGTTCCGTCACCGGCTTTGCCCTGATAAAATAAGGAGCTGACAATCATATAGTCTGCTTCTTCCATCAGTTTTATATCTTTCGACTGGTTCTTAAATTCTTGTAGTGTATTGATACATCCTACATAGTTATTGTTTAAGAACATTTCTTTGCCTTGCGAAAATAGCCTTCCGGGCAATTCTGTGTACACTGACTTCTGAGCGTGAGCCAAATGTAAGCCCGATGCAAGGGTGATAACTAATAGCAGTTTTCTCATATTTTCATTATTTTGATTTCCTGTATTACTTCTTTTACCGAGCGTAGCCCAAACAGGTCGGGGTTAAGCTCTGATATTTTTATAAATTGAAGGCTGGCGACATCGTCCTCAGCTTGCATGTTCCTCATATCATCTACTTTGCATAGGTAAACCAGATCGAGGGTATGCACCTCAAACCCTGAGTATACGTATGTATTGGGGATGGAGAACATATATTTTGCTTGCGAAACATGGAGCCCTGTTTCTTCTTTTACCTCTCGTATAACAGCTTCCTCTCCTGTTTCGTTCATGTCTACAAATCCGCCGGGCAGGTCGAATGTACCTTTTGCAGGGTCGTGAGCCCGCGTTGCAACCAGCAGCTCATCATTACTGTTGATAATAATGGCTATTGTGGAAGAACTGGGGTTGAAGTAATAAACGAAGCCACAAGTCTCACATCTTTTCGATTTGAAATTATTCTCCACAAAATGGCTTGACCCACATTTTGGGCAAAATTTGAATTGATGTAGTGGATGCATGTTTTGAGTTTAAAGTTATGAGTTTAAGTTATATTGTAAACCGATACAGACCATAAGCTCTTTACAGATTATTGCCATTTGTATCCTGCTTTTTTGTATTCTTCTGCTACCAGAACAAGTTCGTTATACCAATCTTCTCCGAAACGACGGATAAGTGGTTCTTTGAGGAACTCGTAAACTTTCAATCCTTCCTTCTTGCCGAGTAATACTGCCGCTTTGCAGATCGACCACCGATGATAATTAACGGCGGTGAAGTCTTTATATTTTTGCAAACGGATAGGGTACAGATGGCAAGAGATGGGTTTGTAAAAGTTGGTACGTCCTTCCCGGTATGCTTTTTCGATGGCACATTTGCAGATGCCTTTTTCGTCGTAATAGGTAAACACACAGTCTTTTCCGTGCACGATAGCGGTTACCATGTCTCCATCGTGGTCGCGGTAGGCTACTCCATGCTCTTTTATTACGGCTTGGGCAGCGGGCGACAGGTCGTCCCAGACCTCAAACAGGAGGTCTTCTATTATCTTTACTTCGTCTTCTTCGAGAGGTGCACCTGCATCGCCTTCTACGCAGCATTCGCCCATACAGGCTGAGAGGTCGCATAGAAAATTTTCTTCGATTATATCTGATGCGACTATTGCATCGCCAATTTGAAACATTTATTTATTGTTATGTTTTTAAAAAAATATTTAGCAAATATAGATGTTTTTATAGCAGCACACAATTGGCAAAAGTCCTATTTCCTGAAAAAACAGGGTTTCTTTAACACTATTTGATTAAATCGCAGAATGTATTTGCCTAATGTCGGAAATTCTCTTATTTTTGCAGTGATTTTATCGGAAACGAGAGTGACGGTAAGATGTATGGCGCAGTAGTTCAATGGATAGAATAGAAGTTTCCTAAACTTTAGATTCGGGTTCGATTCCCGGCTGTGCTACGGTCTGTGTAAAATAGCGACTGATTATCAGATGGATAGTCAGTCGTTTTTGTTTTAGGGTAAGAATAGGGGGTGTAAATATTTATTTTTTCCGTCTTTTTGACTATTGATTGTTTTAGGTTCATCGTCCGGAGAAGATCGAACCCGTATCTACAACCGATATAAAACAAAAACCGCCCTACTTTCCCAAGCAAGACGGCTTCAATACAAAATTAGTAATACTCTATTTGTCGGATAGCTCTGTTCCCTCTTGAATGGCTATAAAGTTTTTCCGATCAGTAGATGCATGTTTTATTTGATTCTTGAATTGAGCAAAATCTTCTTCAAGCCCTCTGCTTTGTAAATAGCTTAGCACGATAGCAAGCGTTTTGTCTTGCTTTATAGTGTTGAGTTGAAAGAATATGCTTTCGAGAAAGTTGTTGTTAAATACAGCTAATAGGTTATTTATATTATCCTCTAATGTCCATTTTTCACTGCAATGGATACTGGTTAGCCCGCCTGCATAATAGAGAGGATTTATACCAAACTCACTTTCTTTTTTTTGCTTGTACTGATGTATATTTGCGTTCATTTTCTGTACTTTCTCTACAAGTTTGTCTCTTAATTCTTTTTCATCGATTAGTATTGTTTCCATAATTATAAGTTTTTAAATGTGTATTATATCTAAGTTATTCTTCTTTGATGGTTATTAATTAATCTCCAGTGTATGCACCATTGCCGTAATAACGTGCCGGGGATGCGATATAGTTAGCGTTATATTCAGCAACCTCTTTAGCTAATTTAGCTTCGTAAGCTGCCTTTCTAGCTGCTAGTATAGCATTATTGCGAACCTCAACTTTAGCAATCTTCCAAGCTTGTTTTAAAGCATCCGACATTGATACTTTATAGCCTCTTTTTATTTTGTGGGCTTCTTTCATTATTTTGGATTTGTTGTAAGTTGTTTTCATAGTCTATAATGTATTTCGTTATATTTATACTGCAAATATAATATAATAGATTATAATAGTCCAAATAAAAACACATAAAAAATAACCTGTTACATAATATTTAACACTTATTTATTATATGATACGTTATAAGTGTCTATATTTGCACTATAATCTAAAACATTATAATATGGATTTAAGAATAAAAGAAATACTAAAAGAAAAGAAGATCACGGCTATATCGCTTGCTGACACCGTGGGAATGGCACAACCTAGTATGAGTAATATTGTGAATGGCAAAGTAATGCCATCGGTTGAAACATTAGAACGTATTGCCGTTGCTCTGGGTGTTCCCTTTACGGATCTATTCGAGCAGCCTAAACAGAATGTTATCACGTGCCCTCATTGTAATGGTAAGATCAAAGTAGAGAAAGGATAAAAGATTAATGATATATTATTAAACCGACTATGATAGCAGGGAAATATTTCACATTAAATGAGCTATCTGAATATATCGGTCTTGGCAGAGACGGTATAGATGCACTTGTAGAAAAAGGATACATAAAAGCCTTCAAGGATAAAAGCAGAAGATGGCTATACGATAAAGAGGATATTGATTCGTATTTCGATAAATGTAAACAGGAAGCACTAATATAGCTTAAAGAATCCCTTTTAATTTGTAAGAAGACAAACACAAAAGAAGGCGATTACTGACGACTAAATTAAAGGATATCTAAGCTATAAATCTGCATTTTTTATTTTTGGATTTATCTATAAGTAAAATAATTCTATGTAATTATTGTTAATTTGCTGATCTTTATATAGATTTGTGGCTCACATTTATTGAGATGGAATTACCAATATTGGAAGCTATAGGATTTCAGGAAATACTAGAAAAAGGTTCCCATTCAAAGCCGTGGGTTGTATTGACAAATATAGATAATGAAGTTAAACCTTATGTCGTAAAACTCTATAAGACAGTAGATATCCAAGCAAGGAATAAAATGACCGCTGAAGTTCTTGGAAATGTAATAGCTCAAGACTTTGGGCTTAAATCTCCTGTCGCTGCTATTATAAATTTTACACCTCAGTTTTGTATGCAGTTGAATTCAGAATGTGATGAAGTTATAGCTAATGTTGATGATCGACCTAAATTTGGATGTGAATATATTACGGGGAGTTCTCTTTATCGGAAACAAACAAAGGCTCACAATGCTAATAAAATAATAAATACAGGAAGCTTATATGCTTATGATTATTTCATCTGCAATAGAGATAGAAGCAACAATAAACCTAATTTACTTGTTAAAGATGGGAGTGGTATACTAATTGATCATGAGATGGGACTCGAAATTGATGCGAATACTATATCAAGAATTATTGAAGGTGAATGGGATAGTAGATATCAACATCATCTTTTTTATGAAATACTGAAAAGAAAATATTCTAAATTGGAAGTGTTTGATGAGTTCTTATTTTATCTGCAATCATTTAATATTAATAGGTATGATTCATATTTTTATCAACTGGAAAATCTGGGATTCAATACTCAAAAAGAGTTAATAAAGGAATATTGGTCTATCGTAAAAGAAAAATATTCTATCTTTGCAAATATATTACATGCTTCAATATCATGAGTAATAAATTAATATACAGTATTTTGCAATATAAGCATTCTCACTTGCTAAGAGAAGCGGTTAATATTGGAGTACTTTTTTATTTTCCTCAAGAGAATAAGAAGCTACATTTCTATTGTTCAAATCCAAATAGATTGAGGCACCTTTATAATGATATTGATATAAACTATTATAAATCTATTTTAAAAGATATAGAGGAGGATACTTGCAAATACTCTAATGATTTGATCGCTCGTGAGGTCTTAGAAAGCAATCCTTTTGATTTTATTGATTCTTTTCTTCTTAAAGAAGATGATTCATCTCTTCAATTTACCAACACCATAACTTCGTTGTATAATAGTGTAA
>NZ_JAIXHZ010000010.1:0-3487 GCF_043392705.1 Dysgonomonas sp. Shenzhen-Wh21 | reverse complement strand
ATGGCGAGATTGTAAAGTCTAAACGTCCCATTCTCAAGAATGCAGATGTTATTGGATGGTTTAATGATGATCAGCTAATCTCTCAATTATGTATTTATCCCTGTCAAGTAAATATTCATGGAAAAATATTTTCAATGGGAGGGTTAACAGGAGTAGGTACATATCCTGAATATGCAAACCTTGGTTTGATGAATGATCTCATAAAATCAGGTCTAGAAATAATGAAGAATAAAGGACAATGGATCTCTTATCTCTATCCCTATTCTATCCCTTATTATCGGCGTAAAGGGTGGGAGATAATGTCCGATCATTTGACTTTTACAATAAAAGATAGCCAGATACCCAAAAACATTGCCGTAAAAGGCTTTGCTGAAAGATTATCTGTTAACGATCCGGATGTAATCTCGGTCTATGATAAATTTGCACGGAGCAACCACGGGGCTTTAATACGAGCTACACAAGAGTGGGAGGAATATTGGAGATGGGAAAATGAAGAGGAAAGAACCGCGGCTGTTTATTATGATAAAGATGACATTCCGCAAGGATATATCTTATATTGGATAGAAGAAGATATATTTCATATCAAAGATATTATATATCTAAATCAAGAAGCAAGAATAGGACTATGGAATTTTGTTTATGCTCATTACTCAATGATAGAAGAGGTACAAGGAAATATATACAAGAATGATCCTCTTCATTTCTTTTTGGATGATGGAAAGATACAAGAGACAATCGAACCTCATTATATGGCTAGAATAGTTGATGTGGTTGAATTTCTTAATAATTTTCCGTTTAAAAACCTGGATGTATTTACTCCTTTCCATTTTGTAGTTTCCGATTCGATCGCAGAATGGAATAGGGGAGCGTTTGGCTTAGTTAAAGATGATAAAGGCAGGCTTACTCATACAAGTGAAGCTGTAGGTAAGCCTGTATATCTCGATATTCAAACATTGACAACTATGCTTATGTCGTATCGTAGTCCTTCATATCTGCATCGGATTGAACGACTTCAGGCAGATAATGATATCATTGAAGTCCTAGAACAAATAATACCAGATAATCAACCGTATTTTTCTGATTATTTTTAATTACTTTTTCTATAATAATAATTGAAGCTTTATATCTCTTACTTGACTTGCTTTCTATTCCACTATGAGATGTGATTTAAGCAATAGACCTGACAAGAGTCATTCTCAATTTTGCATATATTTGCTAAACTTTTTTACTGCATTCAGATAATAGAGATATTAGTTTTTCAGCATGTCTTTCAGCCCTGTCTTTTATTTCATACTCACCATAACCGGACACACCGGATGTTCCATGAAAATATACAGGGTCAATGTAATTCATTTGTGCAAAATATGCTGTCTGTTCCATATTTTTACAAAATTCTAAAACCCGAAAATGATGCTTTTCAAGTGTTCTATACTGGTCTTCAAATGCACCTACGGTAAAACTCGGTACAAAATTCTTGCCTTTTAGTTTGTCACCTTGTGAACCATAAGCAAACTGATGAACAAATACATAGTCAAACCACTGCTTTAAGATTGCAGGCATATTGTACCAGTAAAATGGATACTGAAACACGACTGTATTGTGCCTCAACAAAGCGTCCTGTTCGGCTTGCACATCAATACTAAAGTCAGGATAAAGAGCGTGCAAGTTTCGAATTTCTATATCCAAATTACTTTTTTGCAATCGTTCTACAATAGTTTTATTTGCTATCGATTTATTAAAATTGGGATGAGCTAAAATAAGTAATGCCATACTATAATAATTTTAGTTGCAAAACTAATTATAGTAATTTACCTTTGCAATAACTATCATAATGGATAGGTTGGAGGTATGGCAAAGAATATTGAATTTAATGGAAAAATGTATCATTGCACAGTCAGTTTGGCAATGGATATGATTGGAGGAAAGTGGAAAGTAGTGATATTATATTACTTAAAAGATGGAGAAAAGCGTTATAGCCAATTGCGAAAGGAAATGCCGGATATAACCGAGATGACATTGAGCCTCCAATTGAAACAACTGGAAGAAGTCGGATTAATATCAAGAACTGTGTATGGCGAAAAGCCTCCAATGAAAGTTATATACAAACTCACTCCATTTGGACATACCTTCGTGCCTGCTCTCGAAGCGATAAACAACTGGGGACATACCGTAGTCAGAAAAAAGTGCGAGGCTGTCGATTAGAATATATTGTATTTAGTAAATTCGTCTATTTATAAGAATAATATTTTCTGTTAGGAACTTCTCCTTAAATTACTAATCCATCAGCCTTTAGTCTTTTAAATATCTGAAGTACACCTATAACTTGTGCCGGTTCCTGTTCATAGCTATAACTATCAAAAAACTTGATAGCTTCGATCTCATTATTCGGGGATATATTTTCGTGCAGTTCGTATAAATAACAATCTTGCTCCATTATCAGATTTTCCTCTTCACCATATGCGGGCGCAGTAATATGGCAATAGTATTTTAGCAACTTAACATCTATTTTGAGAGTTAGTTCTTCCCATATTTCTCTCACTAAAGATTGTTGAGCTAATTCATCCGTCTCAATTTTTCCTCCGGGCAAATACCATGCTCTTTTATTATTACTATAAGCTAGGAGCAGCTTGTCATTTTTTATAACAAGAAGCCCTACAGTACGAATAAATTTTATTTTGCACATATTTCTCTAACCATTTTTGTTTTATTTCCGAGCTGGAATTATAATTTATCGCTTTCAGTACTGTTTGCCTATTTCGGAACATCCGATCCCATTCACTGCCGTTTGTCAATATCACCCATAACAGGATCATAGAAATAACGTATTTCGGGTTTCAATGTTTTTATTGTTCTTACAAAATTAGTTATTATTTTGACTTGTTCAGCAGAGCCGATAAAACCTATGATAATAGCTGCGATCTTCTTTATTAGTACTAAAGGAGGCATGATCATGCTCGGAAAAGATTTTGAAAATATTATCGGCTGCAAAACTTTAATAGCAGTAAATAAGATAAAAAAATAAGGCTCGTATATACTTCTCAGGACAACAATTATTCACTGCAACCTGGTATAAGAATCTATATCTTATTGATACTTAAAGATTCTCTGCTTTTACCGATTGCTCTGCCTGCACTTGATTCCCATATACCTGTATTTATTACAGCTTTTATATTAAAACTGACCTTTTCCTAAGAGATGGTAATCCGACAAAAGATAGGTGCTGTTCCGCCCTTTTTAAGTTTGTCTCGACGGATGTAATAAATGACATTGAATGTACTTTTAAATTACAAATAAAACATTATTGTTTTTCGAATGAGTAAATCTAGTACTTCCAAAAACATCTGATACACTGTCAATTAAAGATAATCTAGGGTGAACACTTTGGGGAACGAATTAGGGCGTTCGATGCCCGTTTTATGTCTTTTTCTGGCTACATGGATAAAAAGAAAAATCCTACAATATATTGATATTGTAGGATTTAACTAAC
>NZ_JAIXHZ010000009.1:0-3598 GCF_043392705.1 Dysgonomonas sp. Shenzhen-Wh21 | reverse complement strand
ATAATTTAATTGAATGAAAATAAGTAACCGTAGTGCAGCAATTATTTTGCTTTTCAATACTTCTTATTTACAGCTTGCACTACGGTTACTTATTTTCATTCAATTAAATTATTGTAAAAGTCTATCGTTGTGGTAATGACAGACTTTTATTTTTTTTATTTAATTGATCTTTTCTATTTTAAATCCTGCTTGCTGAACAGCTTTGACAATATCTGATTCCACAACCTCATCAGATATAACAGACAATACTTTATTTTTATCAGCTGTATCTACTTCCCATTTAGATATACCTTTCACAGAATCTAGATAAGGAGTCACTTTAGCTATACATCCTCCACAATTGATGCTTGTTTTGAATTTAAAAACGTTCTTTTCCATAATTATAATCTATAA
Organism: Dysgonomonas sp. Shenzhen-Wh21; assembly: GCF_043392705.1. Lineage (NCBI taxonomy): Bacteria > Pseudomonadati > Bacteroidota > Bacteroidia > Bacteroidales > Dysgonomonadaceae > Dysgonomonas > Dysgonomonas sp. Shenzhen-Wh21. The sequence goes on along the minus strand of NZ_JAIXHZ010000009.1, from coordinate 3,205 downwards.
GTTATTATTTATTCCATTTCAATCTCAAACTATTACTTACAACACTTACACTACTCAATGCCATTGCAGCTCCGGCTATCATAGGATTTAATAAGAACCCATTTATTGGATAAAGAACTCCTGCAGCCAAAGGAATACCAATTAAGTTGTATACAAACGCCCAAAATAGATTTTGGCGAATAGTGGCGACTGTTTGTTTTGATAATTTTATAGCTTCAGATATCTTTGTCAGATCTGAAGAGATAATGGTCATTTTAGCCACATCTATGGCGATATCACTCCCCTTTCCCATCGCAATACTCAAATCCGCCTGTGCTAATGCAGTACTATCATTTATACCATCTCCAACCATAGCCACAACTTTACCCTCTGACTGCAACTGCTTTACAAACTCAGCTTTATCCTGAGGCAAAACTTCTGCATGAAAATGATTTATACCTACTTTTGAAGCTATTTCTTTTGCTGTGGCATAATTATCACCTGTTAGCATATACACTTCTATACCTGAAGATTGAAGCTGTTGTATTGCTGATAAAGAAGTGGCCTTTATTTCATCTGTAATAGCTATTAAAGCAATGGCCTTTTTACTATCAGAAAACCATATCATAGTTTTTGAAGAATAGCTTGAATTTTCCATCTTTTCAAGGAGCAAATTATCGACAATTATGCCGTTTTCATCGATGAATTTCTTGTTTCCAACAAAATATTTTTCTCCATTAACAAGCCCAATCACACCCTTTCCTGTGATACTCTCAAAATCCAGAATAGGCACAGGAACAATACCAGCCAAATAATTTGTTACAGCATCAGCCAAAGGATGTTCAGATTGTTTTTCCAGGCTATACAAAACATCTTTTTTACTATCATCGCCACTCAGCCAATAAACATCAGTAACAACAGGTTTACCTTCTGTTATGGTTCCGGTTTTATCTAGCACTATGGCATCTACTTTTTTTGCTAACTCTAGACTTTCGGCATCCTTTATCAATATCCCTTTTTCGGCACCTTTTCCTATTCCCACCATAATAGCTGTAGGTGTAGCTAACCCCAAAGCACAAGGACAAGCGATGATTAACACGGTAACCAATGCCAAAATACCATGAGTAATGCCAGCAGAGCCTCCATATATAAGCCAAATAACAAGAGAAAGAACCGCAATAGACATGACTATGGGAACGAATATACCAGCTATTTTATCGACAAGTTTTTGTACAGGAGCTTTACTGCCTTGGGCATCTTGTACCATCCTGATAATTTGAGCGAGCATTGTATCTGCTCCAACTTTTTCGGCTTGGAACAAAAAAGCTCCTTTCTGATTTATTGTTCCGGCATACACCTTCTCGCCTTCTTTCTTTAATACAGGTATCGGTTCTCCACTAAGCATACTTTCATCAACATATGAGGAACCTTCTATGACAACTCCATCAACAGCAACTTTTTCACCGGGTTTCACTACTATTATATTGCCAATGTTTACGTGTTCTATAGGAAGTTCTATATAATTTCCATTTTCGGAAACTGTAACTGTTTTAGGTTGGAGCCCGATCAGTTTCTTTATCGATGAAGATGTATTCCCTTTGGCTTTTTCCTCTAATAATCGTCCAAGCAAGATAAATGCTATAATAACACAGGCAGCCTCGAAATAAACGTGAGGATGAACTCCCCTATCTAGCCAAAATTGAGGAAATAAGGTATTGAAGACACTAAACAGATATGCGACACTTGTACTCAAAGCAACCAATGTATCCATATTAGCCGAACGATGTTTCGCCTGCTTCCATGCGTTGATAAAGAAATCCCTTCCGAGCCAGAATATAACAGGTGTAGAAAGCACCCACATTATTTCATTGGCATACGGAATATCCATCAGAAACATACCGATAATAACAACAGGCAGAGAGAATATAGCTGCAAAGATTGTCTTTCTTTTCAGGACATTAAACTTCTTTTTATGTATATCTTCCAATGTATCTGCCGCAGTATCTTTGTCATCCTCTATTAACAAGTCATATCCGCCATCCTGAACGGCTGCTCGTATTTGTTCAGGGCTAATTATTTCGGGTTGGTATTCTACGCTTAGGGTTGCCGCAGCAAAATTGACTGAAGCATTGCTTACACCATCTAGCCCTTTTACTATGCTTTCGGCACTAATAGCACACGAAGCACAGCTCATTTGCAGCACAGGAAATGTTTTTTTTACTCTATTATCTGTTTTCATAATTGTATTCTTTTATGATGCAAATATGGAAACTATAGTTTGGAAGGCTGTTATACTATTCTTTGAAAAGTTTATGAGATTTACACCTCATCCAATGGTTTACGTTTGGTGGTTTTGATCTGTTTGAAGTGACTGGGTGTGAGTCCCGTTACTTTTTTGAACTGAGAGCTCAAGTGTGCCACACTCGAATAGTTTAATTTGAATGCAATTTCATTCAATGTCAATTCATCATATACGAGTAACTCTTTCACCCTCTCTATCTTTTGTGCTATAAAGTATTTTTCAATTGTTGTGCCTTCTATTTCCGAAAAGAGGTTACTGATATAATTATAATCATGATGAAGCTTATCGCTTATATAATCAGATAGATTCACCTTCAGATCATTATTATTATAATGCACCAGTTCTATAATTGCATTCTTGATTTGCTCTATCAGGCGTGCTCTTCTATCATCTATCAGAGCAAACCCCAAGCCTTCAAGTTTTTTACTCAACGCATCTTTCTGTTGAGGACTTAAACCTCCCGACAAGGTTACTTCACCTAATATAATAGATACAGGACTGATTCCCAGCTTTTCAAGTTCAGATTTCACAACCATAATGCAACGATTACAAACCATATTCTTTATATATAATTTTTCTTCTAACATATCCGCCTCCTAGTTTACTAACTATTTATATACAAAAATAACACCAAATAGTTCAATTATCAATGCTTGTCTTCTATTAGAAAAGGTGACAAAACAGAAAAACATAACACACTAATGAACAAAGAAATACAATCAAAAGGTGACAAAAGTGACAGATTACAATATATTTTTTAATGTGACCTTATTAATTACCTCTAATTATATAAAAGTTACTTTATATTAGATAATTATAATTACCTAATATAAACGATTGATAGTATTAATAAAACTAAATATAAAAAATAAAGAAAAGAATAGTGTGTAAGAAACAGCTAGAAGCTATAAAAACTTCTTAGAG
>NZ_JAIXHZ010000008.1:0-6763 GCF_043392705.1 Dysgonomonas sp. Shenzhen-Wh21 | reverse complement strand
GCTCGACAAATGGCAAGACCAGAAGTTTGGAATGCTTATTCACTACGGATTATACTCTCAGTTGGGAATTGTAGAATCATGGTCTATTTGCGGTGAAGAAGAAGATTGGATCCCTCGAGATTCTACAATTACTTATGATGCCTATAAACGAAACTATTGGAATACAATAAATAGCTTCAAGCCCGAAAAGCTAGATCCGGCTTCTTGGGCTAAGTATGGAAAAAAGGCAGGTATGAATTACGTTGTTTTCACAACAAAGCACCACGATGGGTTTAACCTGTTTGATACAAAGCAATCCGATTTTTCGGTAACGAAGGGTGCATTTAAGAATGACCCACGTAGTAATATTGCTAAAGAAGTGTTCAATGCTTTTCGTAGCGAAGGTTATATGATAGGAGCTTACTATTCAAAACCCGACTGGCATTCTCAATATTATTGGTGGGATAGATACCCGACTCCCAACCGTAATAATAATTACGATATTGAAAAAAATAAGTGGAGATGGAACAAATTTAAAGAGTTTACCTATAATCAGATAGAGGAACTTATGAACGGCGACTATGGTAATATTGATATATTGTGGCTCGATGGTGGCTGGGTACGTCCTGCACGTAGCGGAGATGCCGAGCGTGCCGGTAAAAATTATAGAGGAGCTCAAGATATTGATATGCCTAAAATAGCTGCAATGGCACGACGTTATCAGCCCGGTATATTGGTTGTAGACCGTACCGTTCCCGGAGAAAATGAAAATTATCAGACACCGGAAAGGGGTATTCCCGAAACACAACTTGATCATCCTTGGGAGAGTTGTATTACCCTTGGTTGGGACTGGGGATATGTACCGACAGATCAGTATAAATCACCGGCTGCTGTAATACATACCCTCGTGGAGATTGTAGCGAAAGGAGGAAATTTATTATTGGGTATCGGTCCAAAGCCTGACGGAACATTGCCGGATCAGGTAGTTGAACGATTGGAGAAAATAGGTGATTGGACAATCAAGAATGGAGAAGCAATATATAACACACGCATTACTCCTGTTTATAATGATGGTAAAACGTGGTTCACCCAAAGTAGATATGGCAAAACGATATATGCTATTGTTTGCTTGGAAGAAGGAGAGCCTCTGCCTACTACTGTTGTATGGAAAGGTAATGAACCCGCGAAAGGAAGTAAAATGAAATTCTTGCAGACAGGTAAAACTGTAAAGTGGAAGAAAACAGCACAAGGAATTGAAGTCTCAATCCCGGCAGGACTTCCTAAAGATCAGGCTGCATTAGCTTTTTCTTTTGTAAAATAAAAAATTCGAACAGAATTATTGAACATAGGATATGAGCTGAAGGATTTAATAATCCTTCAGCTCTATTTCTTTTGTTATACCTATCTTTCTTACAAAGTATGTATCGTGTGATATCACCAGAAGAGTTCCTTTATAATCTTTTATTGTATCGGTGACAATATCCAAACTTTGAATGTCTAGATTATTAGTCGGTTCATCCAGAATAAACATATCAGGAGCTTTGTTATCAACTTGCATACAGCAAAATACCAACCTCATTTTTTCACCACCACTCAAAATCTTGCATGGCTTGTTCCATGTATTATATGTAAACAAATATCTATGCAGTAAAATGCGTAATTCATCTTCACTCAAATGATATGAATTGAATTTTTGTAATTGATCAAAAACCGTAAGTTCATTATCGATAATAGAATAATCCTGATCGATGTATAAGTACTGAAAATCCGATCGGATAATATATCCTTGCTTAGGCTCTAAGATTCCAAATATAATTTTAAGCAGGGTTGTTTTCCCCGTTCCATTTTCTCCTTTTATAACTATCCTTTCTCCACTTCTTATTTCGAAATTGAGAGGATTGCTCCATAGCATCTCATTGCTATAGCCAAAATTGATATTTTGGGCAGTTACCAATATTTTCCCGATATCAAGATTCGCATCATCAAAATTTAATTTGAGATCTTTTTTTTCGGGTAGCTGTTGGCGTAACTGTTTTATTTCATCCGCAATATTCTCCATTTTATTGGCATGAGCATCTTGCAACTTTGCTGCACTCGATTCCGCCCTGTTGCGTATCGTATTTAGCATGATGCGTGGAATACCTTTATCTCCCAAGTCCTTTTTACCTCGTGCATCACGTTTTTGTTTTCTCTCAGCTGTTTCTCTGGCTATATTTCGGGCTTTGCGGAGTTCTTTTTGTTTTTCTTCAAATTGGGATTGTAATGCTTCTTGCTGTTCAGCTTTCTGAATTTTGTAAAACTCATAGTTCCCACCATAGACTTCAATTTGATTGTGTGTAAGTTCAAACGTAATATCAATCAAATTGAGTAAAGTGCGATCGTGGCTTACAATAATTACAGTCGCATTACTATTTTTTATCAAATCATACAATCGCTCTCGCCCTGTTTTGTCTAGATGATTCGACGGTTCATCCAGTAACATATTAGCGGGAGAATGAATGTAAGTCCCTGCTAAGAATACTTTTGTTTTTTCTCCGCCACTAAGATTTTTCATCGTCTCAGATAGCCGAATATGAGATAAACCCCATTTTGAGAGGGCACTATACGCATTTTCTTCGATATTCCAGTCATCATCGAGAATTGTAAAGTTGGTCGTGTCTGTATTTCCTTCTAGTATCGCATGAAGCGCTCTCAATTTCTCACTGATTTGTAATGCTTCTGCAACAGTGTAATGATCATATTGTCCGAAATGTTGAGGTACATAATATGGTAGCCCATCCTGATAGATAACTTCTCCTTCCGATGGTTGCAACCTTCCTGCAATGATACCTAAGAGTGTCGACTTTCCTGATCCGTTACTGCCAATCAAAGAAACCTTTTGTCCTTTAGAAACAGAAAAATTGATATTATGAAACAAAGGCTCCTTATCAGGATGTATATATGATAGTTGTTTTACGATAATACTCATAAACCTATTTTTTAATAAATAATTAGGTAATTGTGTTTTATGGCATATGCCATGATAGTTGAGGACTTTGTTCAAAAGTTTGAACAAAATGCAACTTACATAAAAGTATCGATTGATACTTTTTATTCTTTAAAAATAGAGGATTACATGATATCTAAGTTTAGCAGACTGCGGATAGTCTGATATATTTGAATACTGATTTAACCAAAATGTACCGGATAATCCGAATTTGACAAAATGGTTGTTACAACCATCGTATTACTTAGATATTCTCATTGGAGTATTTATTTGTTTATAGTGTTGCAAAGATAAGAATCTTTTGTCTGACTTAGTAAGTCGCAGGTCTGTAATTGTAAAATAATTATAATGTTTTTCAGATCATTGTATTCAATATGCAGTTTGTAAACAATGCGATAGAAACTAAAAGCACAAGGCTTCTACATATAATGCAAAAGCCTTGATTGAAAAATACTTCTTATTGCTTTACAGCTATCCGATTTTTTATTTTTTTAGAACACTTAAAGCCGCCTCATAGTTCGGTTCATTTGTAGTTTCTTCTACTAATTCGTTGTATAGCACCTTTCCATCAGCATCAAGTACTACTACCGAACGAGCCAAAAGACCTTTCAATGGGCCGTCAACAGTTAATACTCCATAATCTTTTGCAAATTCAGCATTTCTGAAAACAGAAGCAGGTTCTACATTATCTATACCTTCTGCTGTACAGAAACGACCTGCAGCAAATGGAAGGTCGGCAGAGATAGCCAATACAACAGTGTTAGGAAGGCTTGCCGCTTCTTTGTTAAATTTGCGAACTGATGCAGCACATACTCCGGTGTCGATACTTGGGAAAATATTTAGAATTACATTTTTACCTTTAAGATCTTTCAATGTAACGTCTGATAAATCTTTTTTTACAAGAGTGAAAGCCGGAGCTACTGAACCTACTGCAGGTAATTGTCCACTGGTATTAACCGGAGATCCTTTAAATGTTATTTTTGCCATAATTTTTTGTTTTTTAAGCGTTAGTTAATATTATTATTTTATTTCGATAAGAAAATCTTTTTTAGGGTGACGCACTTTTTTTAGATTTACGAGCCAGTCATTATTTTCGTCACGATAACCTAATGGTAGTATTGTAACACTTTTGAGGCCACGTTCGTTCAAATTTAATAATTTATCTAGTGCATCATTATCAAAACCCTCCATTGGAGTGCTGTCTACTTTAAGCTCTGCAGCCATTGCCATTGCGAATGCAAATGCAATATATGACTGACGGGCTGCATGCTCGAAGTTCAGCTCGGCCGGACGCTGTAAATACGCATTTTTTAGTCTATCTGTGTAATCTTTATACTGGTTGGGGTCCTGCTTCCGGCCGTCTGTGGTGTGTTTGTATATTGTGTCTATGCGTTGTGCTGTATAATTGTCCCATGCGGCAAACACCAATAGGTGCGATGCATCGGCTATTTGTTTTTGGTTGAATGCAATCGGAACGATCTTTTCTTTTAATTCTTGGTTTGTGATTTCTATTACTTCAAAAGGTTGTAATCCCGATGAAGTAGGTGCAAGCCAAGCTGCATCAATAATATCGTTGACTAATTTTTGATCTACTTTTTTTGAAGAGTCAAATTTTTTTGTTGCATATCTCCATTCCAAAGATTCTATTAAGCTCATATTGTTTTTTGTTGTTTTATTGTAATTAGAAAATATTTATAGCAATTTGGCATTGCATTTACTCGTTATATTCAGTATTTTTTTTAGATGCTCCCGAAGTGTTACCAATTCCTCATCTCCAATCTCCAATGCTTTCTTCATTGCCGGAGGGATAGATTCTGCTTCTTTCTCCAAAGCTTCACCTTTTTCTGTGATAAGAATATCAACTACTCTTTCGTCTTCGGAAGAACGCTTGCGGATAAGGAATCCATTTGCTTCCATCCTTTTCAAGAGTGGGGTAAGAGTTCCGCTATCGAGCCAAAGTAATTCGCCTAGTTGCTTTACTGTTACCGTTTTATATTCCCATAAAACCATAATGACGAGGTACTGTGGATAAGTGAGCCCGATCTTATCGAGATAAGGACGATATATTGCAGTAACTTGTCTCGATAAAGCATATATCGGAAAGCATAATTGATTATTTAATTTTAAACTATCATTCATTATTTTAGTTTCCCTAAATTTGATTGTGCAAAATTAAATATTATAGAATATAATTGAGGGCTTCTAATGTTAAATAAAATAGATATAGAATTAAAGTATGAGGTATAGAGGTTGTTGATGAAAAGGGGTTTATCCTTTGCCCGATTTAGATCTGAATGTAATAACTACCTCTTCGAATCCCATCGCTTTTAGGATAGGTTTCAATAGGTTTACGGCATTGTCTCTGCTTTGGCTGAGCATATCCAATTGTTTGGCCTTTTCGTTGAGCTGTTGTTCTGCAAAGGTGTATGCTTCATCAACTATATTCGTTGATTCCCATAGACCGAATTCCATGTCGTATACTCTCGATTTGGAATGATCAACTTTTACATGGCATATTTCGGGAGAGGGGAGTTGCAGGTGTATTGTTTTTTCTGAAACAGTTATGTCTTCGGGTTTTAGCTTGGTCAGGTCTACACAGCATATCACTTCTCCATATATAATTAGTCCTGTTTTTGCGTTAGGCAGCCATCTTCGAATTTTTTTATACTCCATCATATCCTGAATACTATACTTGGTTACTTCAAGATTGCCAAGACTTTCTATTTCTTGAAGTATCATATTGTGGGATATCTGTACCGTAGCATTCTTTTTTGTATTAATGAGGTACATCACCATTATACCCAGAATGATTCCTGTAGCGAGTATAAAGATCTGTGATCTTAATGCCTGAGGTCTTATATTGATTGCCATAAGCGTATATTTTATAGGATTTCTCAGAAACCTCTTCCCGCGCCACCACCTCCGAAGCTTCCGCCTCCTCCGCCACCAAAGCCACCCCCGCTGCTCCAGCCACCTCCCGATCGTCCGCTTCCCCAGCCACCATAGTAGCCACCGCCTCCACGGTTGCGTCCTCCCGAAGATGGACCTCCCTTATTGTTTCGGTACGAAATATACAAGATAAAGAGGATGAATAATATGATAAAGACTTGTCCTACAAGAGAACCTTTATCTCCGTTATCTTCATCAGCTTGGAACTCTCCCGATAGATATTTTATTATGGCTCCGATAGCTCCTTTGGTTGCATTATAGTAATCCCCATTCTGAAGGTAAGGGATCATGTATTGGTCGATGATACGCCCTACACGTCCATCGGTTAAGATATGTTCTACACCATACCCTGTGGCGATAAATACTCTTCCTCTTTCATTGCCTATTCGAGGCTTGATAAGTATAAGTACCCCATTGTTTTTGTCTTTTTGTCCGATTCCCCATTTTTGTCCCAATCGGGCTGCATAATCGGAGATGTCGTAACCTTTTAGATCATCCACAGTAACCACATAAATTTGAGTAGAAGTAGAATCATTATAGGCGAGGAGTATTCTCTCCAAGTCTTCTCTCTGTTCACTCGTAAATGTATTACTGAAATCGTTTACCAGTCTGGGTGAAGGGCTGGTGATGGGGTTGGGTAAATCATCGTCTTGTGCCAATAGTAATACCGGCACAAGCAATAATAGAAGCAATATCTTATATGTATATTTCAAGTCTTTATATACTGTTATTTAGAGAAATCTACTTTTGGAGGAGTTTGTGCAGTCTGATCTGCTTCGAAATAAGCTTTCTTTTCGAAGCCGAAAAGTCCTCCAAAAGTAGATTTCTCTAAATAACAGTATATAAAGA
>NZ_JAIXHZ010000007.1:0-12625 GCF_043392705.1 Dysgonomonas sp. Shenzhen-Wh21 | reverse complement strand
AATCTTTCAATGCCAAGATTAAAGCATTTAGAGCTACGCTCAGAGGAGTAAAGCATATACCCTATTTTTTATTTAGATTAACGAATATTTATGCCTAGTCCACAACTTTTAGGGAAGAGCCTTATGGGATCAAGCGAAAGAAAGATCAAGGGCTAAAGACAAATCTGCAATCGAATTAAACAACTACATCAATTCGGCAAAGGCTAAAATTACTACCATGTACCGAGAATTGGAGCTAGATGGTAAACCCATTACTGCCCAACTTCTGAAAGATATGTATCTCGGAAATCATGAAGATGAAGAAAAAGGAAAAACATTAGTAGAAGTTCATTCCGACCATAACGAACGATGTCGCAAACTTCTCGGTGTAGAATATTCACAGTCTACAATCTATAAATTCGATACCTCTCTAAAATATTTGAAAGAATTTATGTCAATAGAAATGAGTATCGAAGATATTCCACTAAAAGACATCAATGAAGATTATATCCGCAAATATGAACTGTATCTGAAAACAGAAAAGGGTTGTGCGAATAATTCAGCTATCAAACATCTAAAGATTTTCAAAAAGATCATTCGTATCGCTTTAATAAATGATTGGCTACAAAAAGATCCTTTTGCTCCTATTAAGTTCAGACAAGACGAGGTACATGTGGAATTCTTGACTATGTACGAACTGAACACTTTGATGGAGAAGGAAATGCCATGTAAACGTTTGGAGCAAGTGAGAGATGTATTTGTGTTCTGTGCATTCACAGGTTTAGCATTCGTTGATGTTAAGAGCCTGAAAGCAGAACATATTATCCATGGGAATAAGGGCGAAATGTGGATTCGTAAACCTCGTATTAAAACGAATAATATGTGTAATATTCCATTATTGAGAGTCCCACGAGAATTATTAGAAAAATATAGCTCTGATAAAAGTTGCGAATTGAAAGGACAAATTTTACCTGTGCCGACTAATCAAAAGATGAATGCGTACCTCAAAGAAATCGCAACAATATGTAATATAAATAAGCGATTATCAACACATTGCTCGCGCCACACATTTGCCACATCGGTTACGCTCGCCAATAAAGTTACGATGGAAAATGTTGCCAAAATGCTAGGTCATTCATCTACACGAATGACTCAACATTATGCTAGAGTATTGGATGAAAGCATCTTAGAAGATATGATGAATGTGGATAATAAACTATTCAATAATAACCTTAATACTGAAAACAATGGAGCTGCAAATAATTAAAAATAGAATATATGAGATAAGGGGATATAAAGTTATTCTTGACAAAGATTTAGCCGAATTATATGAAGTTACAACGAGTAATTTAAATAAAGCAGTAAAACGTAATTTAGATCGTTTCCCCGAAGATTTTATGTTCCAGCTAAATAATAAAGAATTTGACTTGATATTCCAAAATGGAACATCAAGTTGGGGAGGTACTAGAAAACTACCCTATGCCTTTACTGAACATGGAATTGCGATGCTAGCAGGGCTGTTGAATAGCCAAAAGGCTATTTCGGTTAATATTCAAATCGTCAGAGCTTTCATTATGCTTCGACAATATGCTTTAGGATATGCCGAACTCAATCAGAAGTTGGAGTCTTTTATGATAGAAACAAATATGCAGTTTAATGAAGTCTATCAAGCCTTAACTGAATTAGCGAGCAGAAAAGAGCTAGAAGACAAGTCGAGAAAAAGAGTCGGATTTGTGAGAGATGAATGATTTTGAGGTCACAGATTGTGACCTTACAATAAAAAGAGATAACTGGTCGCATTTTGCGACCAGTTATCTCTTTATTCATGAATAGAAGAATAATATTCGATTAAAATATTTATCTTATTTTTCTCTTATATATAAGTAACATTAAACTCGGTAATACAATTAATAGCATAGGTAAACCTACAACAAATCCTCCGATTACAGCAACAGCCAAAGGCTGTTGCATTTGCGCACCCAGACCAAACCCTAAAGCAAGAGGCATCAAGGCTAGAATAGCCCCTATAGCAGTCATTAGTTTAGGTCGAATACGTAATGCAATAGCATAGTTCACTGATTCTCTTATGTCTCCTCCAGCTTTCCTGTTCATACGGAATTGGTGTACAGTAAAAATAGAATTTTCTGCAATTATACCAACTATCATAATAATCCCCGTGTAACTACTCACATTTAATGGGACTCCGGTAATCCATAGAGCTAATAAGCATCCGCTAATACTAAATACAGAGATGAAAAGTATAATAAAAGAGATCATCCATTCGCGAAATAAGATCATAAGAACTGTAAATACAAGAAGAATAGCTAAACACAGGATCATAATTAGTTCAGTAAATGATTGCTGTTGCTGAGAGTATGCACCTCCATAAACTGTACTATATCCTTGTGGTAGTGATAGCTTACTCTTTATCTGAGTCTGAATATCCTGCATGGTTGAACCCAAATCTCGTCCATTTAGCCTTGCAGTGAGTGTTATATCACTCTTGAGATCCTCACGCTTTTGTTCTATCTCCCCGGGTATTATCCGTACATCACAGAAAAAAGATAAGGGTTTAGTTGAACCATCCGGCAGAAAGATTAATTGCTTCTTTAAGATTTCCGGATTATTCTCACTGAATTTTAACTTACGCATTAGTATCCGTCTCATTTGCTCTCCATCCTGAATTGTTCCGATTTGGAGACCTCCATACATTGCCGATTGTACAGGATTCGGTTCTACTAAATTAGAATTTTGCCCTAAAGGAATTCCAGCGGTATACATACTCAATTGTTCCTGAAAATCAGTCATGCTTATTCCGTATTGGGCGAGCAGTGACTGATTGGGGTAGAAGGCTAAGGATGGGCCTGCCGCCACCAATCCATTGTCTATATCTGTAACTCCGCCTATAGATGTCAGGATAGTTTCGGTTTGTGCTGCTAATTTTTGCAAAGTCGGATAATCACTACCAAATATCTTTACTTCGATTGGTTGTGCAGTGCTCATTAAATCTCCCAATAGGTCGGAGATTCTTTGTCCGAAATTTACAGTCATAGTTGGTACACTTTCATTAATTACCGTTCTCAATTCCGAAATGACTTCGGGAGTCGTTTTCGAACGTGTCTTTTTTAATTGTATCAAATAATCCCCAAAGTAACTTGGTGAGGTTTTGAATGCCATTCCCAAACCGGTACGTCGAGTATAAGTTTCAACCTCGGGATGAGCCATTATTATCTTTTCCATTTGCAGGCAAAGTCGGTTGGTTTCTTCAATATCTGTTCCTGATGGAGAATGATAATCAAGAACAATACTGCCTTCATCCAGATCGGGAAGGAATCCCGAAGTCAGGTTTTGAGAAGCAAACCAAGCACCCGAAGCTATTAAAAGGATTATAGCAAAAGCAATCAGAGGTTTTTTATAAAGCTGTGTAAGCCAATGAACCCTTTCCGTCGCCTCTTCTTCATACGTTTCATTGTCATCACATTCTTTTTGTTGCATTTTCAATGTATGCGCATTCGGTTTGTAGCCGATAATCAGATGTAATACGGGTAATAGTAGCCACGTCACGAAAAAGGATGCAATAAGTGTTAGCTGCATTGTGTCTGATAATTCCCTAAAGAAACTTCCTGCCAACCCACTCATTAACCGGAAAGGAAAATGGATTACAATTGTAGCCAATGATGAAGCAACCATAGCGGGAAATAAATCACGAATAGATTGTTTAACAACATCGAACCTATTCGCTTTCGGATTTTCTTCATGCCCTCGATATATTTGCTCAATAACAACAATCGCATCATCCAGAATTAGCCCTATTGAGGCAGCAATTGCTCCTAATGACATAATGTTTATTGTAATACCGGCTAAGTATAAAAGCAGAATACTGAATGCCAACGTGACGGGAATAGTAAGGGTTACAACAAGACTTGCTCTCCATGCCCTTAAAAAGATTACCATAACAATCAGAGCGAGAATAAGCCCTTCCACAATCGTATGAATAACGCTGGATATACTATCACTGACAAAAGCACTCTGATTATAGTAAGGCTTTAATTCATAGCCCTTAGGCAATAATTCTTTTATCTGTAATACCTTGCTATCAACACCGTTCGCAAAATTTATAAGATTAACCCTCGGTTGTTTAACTAAATCTATTTGAACAGCTTCATTCCCATTAGCATTAATTTTGACAAATTCCTGCTGTTCGTTAATTTGGATTTGTGCAATATCTTTGAGGCGAATAACCCGTGATCCGTCATTTTTTACAGTTAGATTTGATAGCTCCTCAATATCATTGATACGGGTATCGGTAATTGAAAGATACAAACGGCTATATCCGGCAAGGTAGCCATTGCTTGAAACGAAGTTGGTATTATCGAAAACCGTTTTCAGATAAGACGGAGTTATTCCTAACGACGACATCTTCATCACATCTGGTATTATAACAAACTCTTTATTCTTTCCTCCTCTTACAACGACATTGCTTATTCCATTTACCTGCGAAAACATAGGACGAAGTACAAGATTTCCCATATCCCGTAATTCAATCGAACTATGGGATTTACTTTCCAAAGTAAAGCCATAGACGGGAAACAAGGATTGATTCATCGCTTCGGTAGTAATAACTGTTCCCGGTGGAAGGAAATTCTTTATTTCATTGATACGGCTTTCCAATTCTGTTTTGGTCGAATAAACATCTGTACCCCAATTAAAAAATACATCCACAACACAACTTCCCCGGCCTGTACTGCTTTTTACGGTTGTTACACCTTGTACCCGTTTAACTGCACTTTCCAATGGCTTAGTCACGGTAATCATCATCCGGTCGACTGGCTGCTGACCTGCATCGGCAATGATTGTTATACGGGGAAAGGGTACTTCGGGAAACAGGTTAGTCTGCATTTGCCTATAACAATAGGCTCCTGTAAGTAATAACAGTAAACCAATGAATAAAATAGGATTGCTGTATTTCTTAAAGAAGTTCTTCGTTTTTATACTATTCATTTCCTATATCTTTATTGGGTTATTTTTACCAGTGTAGAGTCTGCCATAGCATAGCTGCCATCCAATACAATACGTTCGGAGGAAGACAGAACCGGAGATGCGATTTCAATATTGCTTTTATCGCTGTTCCCAACTTTTACATCGAGTTTTACAGCCAGACTGTCATTAACCAAATGCATGATCCAATATTGTTGCATGGTTACATCGCACTGAACCGCACTTCGAGGAAGTATTTGAGTAGGAGAACCCGTATTATTTTTCAATATTGAAACCGTTGCAATTAGTCCTTCAGGTAAAAATCCGGTATTCGCTTTTGCTTTATAAAGCTGAGATTGAGAGACTGTATTCATTGATGCCATAGGAGCTCCGATATTGGCATTCAAAATAGTTCCATCAGACAGTATTATTTTACAATTTCTACCACCGACAACATATTGTGTATATTCATAGGGTACATTGATCTGAAAGACCAGACTGTTTTGGTTAGCGATCTCACAAAGTATCGCTCCCTCGGTTACATAGTCACCTGCTTGCTGTTTTACCAGCGTAACGATGCCGGACGCCGATGCTTTCATATCAATAATCCCCGTTGTATTATGGTCATCTAATCCCAATGCATTTCTTTCTTTACTCTCCAATCGGAAAATAGTTTGTCCGGCCTGTACTTTACTTCCCGGTTCAATGAGAGTCTTTGTTACATAAGCGGCAATAGGAGATGTAATCGAGCTTTTGTTCAGATAGGCAGTAGTTGCAGACAACGTTATTGAATCGTTAATCACACCTTGCGAAACATGAGTAATAGTTACAGCCGTCCGAGGTGTTGATGCATCTGTATTCTTGTTGTTTTGGGTGCAACTAAACAGAATGACGGGCAAAATGAATAGTATCTTCTTCATATTATTTACCAATTGTAATAATTATAAGCATTCATTAATAGTAAGCGGTTCGCTTGTAGCAAGTAGTAACTTTCAGCTACCTGAGTCCTGTTTTTGAGGACTGTAATATAATTTATGACCGAGAGTTGCCCTTTCTGAATCTCTCTGTTATAATCGGCTAGAACCTGAATATATGATGCGAGTTGTTGTTGCATGATATTGCTGCGATCATCATATCCTTTCAATTCAGATAGGTACTGGCTCTTCCTTAAGTTATTCTGAACAATAAAATTTTCACGATAGAACGATACGGTATTCAATTCAGCATTAGTCTGGTTCCTGGTGATCTTTCTCTGTCTTCCATCAAACAGTGTCCAGGCAAAAGTAATTCCGGCACTCATACCAAAATGGTTAAATGTAGTGCTATTGTACTGACTTGTTCTTAAACCTCCGTCTACAAACAGATTAATTCGTGGCTTGTATTGGATTTCTGAAACAGCTTGGCGGGCAATCAGATTCAGGCTGTCTAATTTGTATTTCTCCAAGAAACGGGAATTGTCAGTCAATGTATTAAGATCCAGTTTAATTTCTTCCAAAGAAATAATAGATACATCTTTTATTCCACATAAAATATTCAGATCGAGCAGGTGTGTTTCGTAAGATTGTTCATAATTCCTCTTTGACTCTTTATATCCGGCTTTTTCGATTTTAATCAGGTTATAATCTGATTGTTTCATTATTGCTGATTGAGCTAATTTTTGAATTACATTTTCCTGTTCATTCAAAATAATCAGGATCGAATCGGCAAAAGCTATTTTCTGCTTATCCAGTAAACACAATATATATTGGTCTGTCACTAACCGTTGCAGTTCGTGTCCTTGCAGTTGTATGTTATTCAGGTTTATGTCTTGAGTTACTAATGCCTGTTGATGCGCAGCCTTATACGATGAGCTAGCAAATAAGGGCTGTGTCCATGTAAGTCCGGCTTGTAGATTTCCACTACTTACTCCCTGATCATAGCCATAATAATCGACGGCATTTTGTGGTGTTAACTGAAACCGCGTATTCCCATTGTCTTTGGATACAATGGGAACAAAAAGCAGGTTGCCGTTTACTTCCAATTTTGATTGGGTATAAAATGCTTTTAGCCTCTGTACTTCGTATTCGGATACTTTATACTGGTTTTTATAATCATTGATTAAAGGGCTGTTCTCTTTTGCATATTCAATGTAATATTCCAACGTTTTGTTAGGAACGCCTTGAGAATATGTAATTAGTGTAAGTGCAGAAAACACTATCAGAAATATAACCTTCTTCATTACTGTATTTTTGAAACAAAGTTATTTCCTGATTTTGCAGAAAATTAGAATTTAAGTGTGCCGGAAAACAACATAAATAATTATTGTTTATGTATTGTTCGTTATTTAAAAATGTTCATTTTCTCATTATAAATAGGACTTTGTATACCTAAGAAATTTAAGACACTATGAAACACATGGTTTTGAGACAATATTTTATTGGGCTTGAGCTGCTTTGAACTATTGTCAGAGACCCAGACTATAAAGGGAATTTCGTATTGTTCCTTAGGAGCAATACTTAAAGGTACTCCATGCATATAAAGGTTTTTTTCACCTAAAGATTCTCCGTGATCCGAAACAAAAAGCATTGCACTTTACAATACAATTGAATGCCCAAACGGGAGATAGCATTCGCATTAAACTCCCTCTATTGCCAAAAACTTCATTAGACTCTTTAAATTTAAAATCCGGCAATAATGTTATTCCTTCTATTTCTCATCCAATGAGAGAAAGGGGTTCATTGTTATTAGAAAAAGACAAAGAAATATCAATGGAGTATAATATCCTAAGTAAAAAGAAAACTTTTTTCAATTCATCTTACTCCAGATTTGTTATTCCAACAGCTCTAATTTCGTATGGAATAATCGCCCGAGGAAATAAGTCCTTGTTAAATCTCGACCATAGTACAAATAATGAAATTGGAGAGCATCTGTCAAAACATGTTCCATACGATGATTATACCCAGTATGCACCTGCTATTGCAATCTATGGTTTAGATTGGGCAGGGATAAAAGCAAAGCATAATTTCAGAGATCGAACATTGGTTGTGGCTACCTCTTTCCTTATTATGGGTGCAACAGTGCAGACAATGAAAACCTCTTTCGGAGTAGAGCGTCCCGATGGCTCTAACTTCCATTCATTTCCCTCCGGGCATACAGCTACAGCCTTTGTCGGTGCGCATATTCTTTTCAAAGAATATAAAGATGTTTCTCCCTGGATTGGAATAGGTGGATATGGTGTGGCTACAGCTACGGGAGCAATGCGTGTTTTTAATAAAAAGCATTGGGTAAGTGATGTTGTGGCAGGTGCAGGGATTGGTATCTTAAGCGCAGAAGTCGGCTATATGTTGTTGCCTGTTTGGCATAATGTATTAGGAATTAAGGATAACGATAAAAGTTTAGTTATCGCTCCTATTGTCAGCACTGAAAGTGCCGGAGTAGGATTGGCATATACATTCTAAAGGATACAAATATGATTAAAGTTCTCTACCTATTTTTTATTACCTTTTTATTTGCTGTAAGGGTACAAGCTCAATGCCCGATTGAGAATATTTTTTTTGAGTCCGGTGAAGAAATTTCGTATGATCTCTATTTTAAATATGGACTCCTGAATACGAAAGCTGGAGTTTCTTCTTTAAAGACATCAGAAGTATCATACAATGGAACCTCTGTATATAGAATAACTTTATTAGCAAAATCAAATGGAGTAATAGATAAGATATTTACCCTATCAGATACGCTTACCTGCTATATGTCGAAAGACTTGATTCCATTAGCGTATATGAAAAATGCACATGAAGGAGCAGAGTATACAAAGGAAAATACTACGTATTCTTATAAAGAATCAGAAGTAACCATAAAAACGAAACTAACGAGAAATGATAAGTTAAGATTTGATGAAACATTATATACTTCATCTTGCATTTATGACATGATGAGTGTCATATACTATGCACGAACACTTGATTTTACTAAAATGCATAAAGGATTTACTACAAAAGTAGTCTTTTTATCAGGTAAAAATAAAGTAAATATGCATATCGATTTTCAGGGAATTGAGATAGTAAAAGCTAATGATAATAAGAAATATAACTGCTTCAAACTAACCTTAAAGATAGAAGATAAGGCATTCGAAGATAAGAAAGAAGCAATGACAGTATATGTTACGAATGATAATAACCGGTTGCCGGTCAGACTGAATTCCAATCTAAAAATAGGATCTACAAGTGCGATCATGAAAGCCTATAAGGGAAATCGGTATGATGTAAAGAGTCAATAACTTCCGTTATTATCAGATTTAGTAAGATTATTATGATTAACTTTTAAATAAGATGCTTATGAATAGTCTACTAAGGACCGATCTTTTCATGCGATTATCTGAAGATCTATCAGCAACTAACAAAACAATGGAAAGTGCTTATGTACAGTTTATAGATGCAGTTAAAATTTTAAATCAAAAAGAGATCGATTCTTTAACAAGTCTTCGTAGATTGAGTATGACTCGTATTGAATTTATATTTTTAGAATATGAGCTGAAAAAAAAATGCTCTCAAATACAATTATTGCAAAAAGACAATTCTATTTTTAGAGTTAGAAATTGATTTACTCAAACTCACATTTCAACAATCCAACCGATCATCATATAATGATCCTCAAGATCGTAGATCCAACTTATATTTTATTCCCAAATCCAATGGTATAGGCATTATTGGTATAGCAGAGTATGCATTATCTCTAAGCCTTTCTAATGAGTTTTTTGACGAAGCAGGAAGACCTGCTTCTTTGATGCTAATATCTAATGTCTTGGAACAAGCATTCAACTTTAGTTTCAGAGGTATCTATAAGAGACAAACAGAGATATTTAAACGAAAATCATATAATACAACTAAAGCTTTAGATTACTTGCGATCTCTTATTATTCGCAAATATCGTAAACGAAAAGATGAAAAAAGATGATTTCGTAAACTATTAATATGTAGATAATTAAAGCCGTATATTCGGGGAGTACCTCTGTACTCCTCTATTTTCCTGTCTCCAATTGTCAGTTCTTTGCTCTACCAATCGATTGGAATTAATCAATTATTAATTTCAAAAACAAAGAATTATGTATTTAGACAATGAAGACTTTCTATCATGGATGGAGAAGTTATCTAAAAAGCTTACAATTATTGGCAGTGACCTAAAAGCAATGATGGCAACAGGAGAAGCATTTACCAATGATGATAAGCTGTTAGATAATCAGGATTTGGCATTTCTGCTCAAAGTATCGTACCGAACACTCCAAAGATATCGGGATAGTGGACAGCTTCGCTATTTTCTAGTCAGGCGAAAGACTTTCTATCGTATGGCTGATGTGAAAGATTTTATTCAGTCCTATGCCTCCCTTCAGGAGATTAAGATGTTTAACGAGTCTACAAGAGATAAAGAAGTCCGAGAGGATGATAAATAATGTTTCTTTTTTCACCAATAAGCCTCTTTTTAGCAGAGAGGTTTATTTTATACAAACATCCCAACCAATCAGCACCCAACAACAAATTTTCCCCCTTAACGAATGTCCCTTCACAAAATCATGAGGGACTTTGATAAGGGAGAGAATTTCTTTTCTAGAATGAATTAATATATATTTGTATTATATGAAAATAGGATCATGAAAAAATTCAAAACCCCCATTATAATATATCTGATTTCAACCATTTCTTTTTCAGTCATATACTTTCTGTTCTGGAAGACAAATACAACTTCTTTTGTTATAAGTAAACAAATAAATGAAAAAACACATGATATAGGGGTATACTCTTTTGAAGCAATTACTCCATATTACATTAGGAATAATGATATTCCATTTGATATTCATGAATTTAATCAGTTTTTATTAAAACCGATATTTGATACAATCAATATATTGGAATACAAGAAGAAGAATATTTCAGTTGCAATGTCAGCTACAAAACAACATCTTGATTCTCTAAGTGTTCATTTGAATCAATCTTATGCTTCAAATTTAGAAAAAAGTATAGATGAAAAGACGCGCCTATTTAGAGACAGTATAAAGATAATAGATGAAAAAATATTGAATATTAATCAAGTTAATACTCTAGACAAAGATATTGTTGTTGCAAATTTCAAGGTTTGCCATTAAGTCAAATTCGTCCATCGTGAATGACTGGCTACTGGATAGCTCTTTATCCATCTTGTCTGGATTAGGAGTTAGTATTAAAAACTCTTCTTCTGAACTTACTGCCCGATTATCGGGAGGAGGCTCAACTTCCTTTTCCAATGGCATACTATGAATTATCTGATTTTTCTTAATTTCCTCCAGCTCATCTTTTAGTGTTTTGACCTCTTCTTCTAATTGGCTCTGTTTTGTAGTCTCTTTTTCAAGATTATATTTAGATTCTCCTATAATGGAAACTTGTCTCTCATCTACTTTGGCTACTCCAACCCTTCCAACTCTCTTGTTTGAATTCTCTTTCTCTTTTTTCTTCTCAAAATGTTCATAGAACCAACCTTTAAATAACAACCAAAGATTCAGTCCTGCCATGTACAGGCAGACTACAACCAAAACTCCTAATCCAAATTTTTCATTATAACTCATATCTCTAATATTTTGATGATTTCTTCTACAAATAAATCGAGGTTACTTCCTTTCAATAATGGTTTATCGGGAGAAAAGATGGTAGACAAAAACAAATAGTCATTTCCCTCAATAGCCTGCTCTTTATCATATCGCACGCTTTGTGGTATCCGAGTCGCCATGATATTGATACCCAGTTCTGATATTGCTTGTTCATAATACTCAAACAACTCTTTCTTCTCTCTCCCTGTAATTCTGTTCCAAAATGGATGAATACCTTTCAGCTTCATATTCCCTTGATTCATGGTTATTGTCTCATTTACCGAGATAATAAAGGGCAGTGTACTTTCCATATTTATTCGTGAGGTCATGATAGGAGCAAATAAGTAATCCATACTAAAGAATGTTTCGACAACACTTTCATTATTGACTGTTCCGGGGAGATCAAACAAAACGATGTCATATTGCTCTTCTTCATGAGCTAGGAAATCTCTCGCTTTTCCGAGCCCCTCTTCGGGCTGACTTGGAACAATGGGATAAGTGGGTTTATTCAGTTTAGAGAAAAAGGCTTCGGCTTTCTTCTGATAGAAGCTATTCTTTTCAATTTGCTCAGCCTCACGTTGGCGCATCTTATAGATACTCCATTGTGGATAGTCGCAATCAACAACAGCAACATTATATCCTTCTACATAATGCAGATAACTGGCAACTAAGGTTGTAAACACAGATTTCCCTGCTCCTCCTTTTTGTGTACATATTGAAATGTACAATGGCTTTTTATTACTCATGATCTTTATTTTTTAATTGGTTTCTTAATATTCTCTTCATAAATGCGATTAATCTCATCGCCATATAGTTCGATGTGGTGATTTATAATATTATCGACAAGTCCGCTGACACTCAACCGCTCTGTTCGGATGGAACGAACTAAGGTTTGTAGTACTTCATAGTTCTCTTTGTCGATATATAGTCCTTGCCTATTTTTCAATTCGTTGCGATTTGGAAAATCCAGTGTTAATTGCCCCCTTTTGCCAGTCTAAATTGACCCTCTTTTCCAAAATACGTTTAACCCCTTACGCCAAAATAAAAATGTCCCCTGCTGGAATGTAACCCAACAGG
>NZ_JAIXHZ010000006.1:0-6569 GCF_043392705.1 Dysgonomonas sp. Shenzhen-Wh21 | reverse complement strand
AAAAACCTCTCGAATTGTTATATTCCGAGAGGTTTATTTGTCTTGTATATGATAATTATATTACTATTTTATCCTTTTAAGTTCAACTGTAAAGTGCCTTAATAAATCAGCTTCCCAAGTAATCGTTAGTCCTTTTTTAATCGATTTTCTACGATCGAATATATTCTTTAAGGCTACTGCTACTACATTCATATGATTGTCTGTATAAACACGCCTAGGTATGGCTAAACGCAGTAAATCGAGCCCATCGAAACGATTTTTCCGGGTTACAGGGTCTCGGTCTGCTAATAGATAACCTATCTCACAACCTCTGATACCCGCTTCTAGATATAATTCTACAGCTAATGTTTGTGCCGGAAACTCTTCTTTAGGGATGTTTGGCAATACTTTCGATGCATCTACAAAGATTGCATGTCCTCCTGCCGGACGTTGATATGGGATATTATATTCATCAAGCTTCTTACCAAGGTATTCAACCTGCATTATTCTGCCTTCAAGACTCTCAAACTCTGTATTTTCATCCAGACCTATAGCCAAAGCGTTCATATCACGTCCACTCATACCTCCATAAGTAATATATCCCTCATAAGCAATTCCTTTTATTTTGGCTACATCATACCATTCTTTGAGGTTTGTGGCAAAGAATCCTCCCATATTTACAATAGCATCTTTCTTAGCGCTCATGGTCATAGCATCGGCATATGAGAACATTTCGTCGCAGATCTCTTTTATTGTCTTGTTTTCGTAACCTTTCTCTCGTTTCTTGATAAAATATGCATTCTCTGCAAATCTGGCTGAGTCAAATATTACTTTTTTAGCATATTTATTTGCAATCATGCGTGTTTCTTGCAAATTCTGCATAGATACAGGTTGTCCACCTGCCGTATTATTTGTTATGGTTACAATAATAAAGGGTGTACGATCTCCATACTTTTTCAGTGCTTCCTTAAGTTTTTTGATATCAACATTCCCTTTGAATGGAATTTCAAGTTGAGTGTCTTTAGCCTCATCTATCGTACAATCTAAAGCAATGGCCTTTCTGGATTCTATATGACCTTTTGTTGTATCGAAATGCGAATTACCCGGGCATACGTCGCCTTCTTTGATTAGGCAAGAGAATAAGACATTCTCAGCAGCACGTCCCTGATGTGTAGGTAGAACATATTCAAACCCTGTAATATGCGTTATCATATCTTTCATTTTGTAATATGAAGACGCTCCGGCATAGCTCTCGTCTCCAACCATCATGCCAGCCCATTGCCTATCGCTCATAGCACCTGTTCCAGAGTCTGTTATCAGGTCTATATACACTTGTTCCGATCTTAACTTAAACATATTGTATTTAGCATTTTTCAGCCATTGTTCACGTTCGTCTCGTGTGCTTTTATGAATAGGTTCGATCATTTTGATCTTCCAAGGTTCGGCAAAAGGCAATTCCATAATTATTTATGTTTAGATATATGTTAGACAAATGCTTGATATAGATAATTACTATGAATAAAAGAAGAACAGATTATAAACCTATTATTTCAAAATGATATTTTAATAGCAATAATGATGTGCTTTTGGATTGTTTTCATACAATATATGCTTATGTTGGCGTGATATGTTTGACATAAAGGTAGTAAAACTTGTGAATAAATTAAAGTCTTTCCTAATTTTATTATAAAGTCAAACTTTATTAACTTTGTACTCGAAATAACTCAGGAAATATTTATCTCTAAATAATAGGTTAATGAAAAAAATGATGGATTTAGTTGTTACTCAAAATGAGCAACTAAACCAAAACTATAGCCTCATTAAGCTCACCACAACAGATAAAACTCCCTTAACCGAAATGCATCCCGGGCAATTTGTAGAAGTGAGAGTTGATGGATCTCCCTCAACTTACCTTAGACGTCCTATTTCGGTAAACTTTGTGGATAAGCAAAAAAACGAATTATGGCTACTTGTTCAGGCTGTAGGTGATGGAACCAAGAAAATGTGTGAGTACAAACAGGGCGATATTGTAAACCTTCTATTACCGTTAGGTAATACATTTACAGTTCCTACTTCGAATCCGGAGCAAGAACTTCTTCTCATTGGCGGTGGCGTAGGTACTGCTCCTATGTTATTCCTTGGCGCACGCCTCAGGGAAGCAGGCTATAAACCTAAATTTCTCTTAGGCGCAAGATCAAAAAATGATTTACTCCAATTGGATGATTTCAGAAAATATGGTGAACTGTATTGTACCACTGAAGATGGAAGTTTCGGAGAAAAAGGATATGTAACAGATCACTCTGTATTAAAAAACACTCAAATATCCAAAATTTATACCTGTGGTCCTAAGCCTATGATGGTAGCTGTAGCGAAATATGCGAACACGAATAAAATAGAGTGTGAAGTGTCGCTCGAAAACCTTATGGCATGCGGGTTTGGTGTGTGTTTGTGTTGTGTAGAGAAGACACGCGAAGGGAATGTGTGTGTATGTACAGAGGGACCCGTATTTAATATAGAAAATTTGACATGGATAAACTAAAAGTAAATATAGGAAACCTGCATTTAAAGAACCCGGTAATGACAGCATCCGGTACTTTCGGGTATGGAAAGGAATATTCTGACTTTATGGACTTGGGACGAATTGGTGGTGTTTTTGTAAAAGGAACTACTATTCGCGAAAGGCAGGGGAATGATTATCCTCGTATGGCAGAAACTCCATCGGGAATGCTTAATGCGGTTGGCCTGCAAAATAAAGGCGTAGATTACTTTGTTTCAAATATATATCCCGAGATAAAAGACTTTGATACAAACATCATTGTGAACGTTTCAGGGTCAACGATCGAAGACTATGTGGAATGTTCTCAAAAGTTGGTAGCCCTCGAAAAAATACCGGCTATTGAGCTTAATATTTCCTGCCCAAATGTAAAAGAAGGGGGTATGGCATTCGGCACTTCTGCTTGTTCTGCTGCTGATGTAACAAAAGCTGTACGTGAAGTATGGAATAAGACCCTTATCGTAAAGCTGTCTCCTAACGTAACCGATATAACAGAAATTGCAAAAGCCGTAGAAGGTGAAGGTGCTGATGCTGTTTCTTTGATCAATACACTATTAGGAATGGCTGTAGACATAAATAAGAGACGTCCGGTGTTATCTACTGTTACGGGAGGGCTATCCGGCCCGTGTGTAAAGCCTATTGCGCTTAGAATGGTTTGGCAGACTTACAATGCTGTAAAAATTCCCGTGATAGGTATGGGAGGAATATCATCGTGGCAAGATGCCATTGAATTTATCCTTGCAGGCTCTTCTGCTATACAGATAGGAACACACAACTTTATTGACCCTACAATTTCTGTAAAGGTTGTAGATGGCATAAAAGAATATCTCGATAAAAATAATATTTCGTCCATACAGGAGCTAATAGGTGCATTACAAGTCTAATTCGATTTAAAGTGTAACTAGTACAAGTCTCTAATTTTAATATTTTTTATTTCTACCTTAAGGTTTGGAAATTAAATTAACTTTGTAAAAATGAATTAACATAAATCTATGAAAAAGGTTTTTATATCCAGAAACTATAAAGGAATAGAGAGTGCTGGTGGAAAAGCAAAAACAGATGTAGAGTTAATTTTACAAGGCATTGGGTTTAAGAATATAGGATGGAAACAAAGTTCGAGCAACAATAAAATCATTGATTTTGTTTTAAATATTACAGGGATACTGAAAGCGGTAATACGAATGCCATCTAAAGGTATTTTATTTCTTCAGTATCCGATGAAAAAATATTATGCATTTATTTGTGGTATTGCTCATTTGAAAGACACTAAAATCATTACACTTATTCACGATTTAGGAACTTTTAGAAGGCAGAAGCTTACTGTAGATAAAGAAATTACGCTCCTAAATAACTCCGATTACATTATAGCCTTAAATAAGAGTATGGCGAAATGGTTGGAAGAGAATAATTACAAAGGACAGACTGTGACTCTTGATATTTGGGATTATCTGTCAAAATACCAAAATACCTCAAGTTTTAGATCCAATGATGACCAAAACTATGTTGTTAATTATGCAGGAGGGCTTAGTCGACGTAAAAATTTATTCTTATACGAATTTAGTAAGCATGTAGATTCATTTATTTTCAATCTTTATGGTACAGGTTTCGAGCCTACAGAACAGGAATTAAAAAATCCTTATTTTGTTTATAAAGGTTTTGTTCAGAGTGATGATCTGATCAGTAGTATCACGGGTGATTTTGGACTGGTTTGGGATGGGGATTCGATTGATACTTGTTCCGGTAGTTTCGGTTCTTATCTGCAATTTAATAATCCTCACAAAGTATCATTGTATATTCGGTGTCATTTGCCTGTAATTATTTGGAATCAAGCAGCTATGGCACCATTTGTTTTAGAGCATGGGGTTGGTTTTTCGATAAATTCATTATCAGAAATAAAACCACGCTTATTGTCTCTTACAAAAGAACAATATAATGAGATGAAACGAAATACAATAAAACTCAGCCTACATATAGAGTCTGGTCACTATATTAAGCAAGCAATGAATAAAATAAAGTTGGATGAAAATAATATACTCTTATAATATCTATCTGTTATAAAAAAGAAAAGGCATCCAATCGGATGCCTTTTTTATGCTGTTTAAAACAAATTATTCAGCACTTTTCTCTTCTGCAGGAGCTTCTGTTTCAGCAGTAGGTGTTTCTACTACTTCTTCACTTGTTTCAGCTTCAGCTTCTGCCTGTGCTGCATTTTCTTCTGCTTTCTTTTGAGCTACAGCTTCAGCTTTTGCTTTGTTTGCTGCTTTTTCAGCCTCTAAACGAGCTTTTGCGTCTGCCTGAGCTTTTGTTTGATTCTTGTTGATAGCTGCTTGAGTACCTTTTTCTTTTTCAGCTTTCCATGCTTCAAATTTACTTTCTGCATCAGCTTCTGTAAATGCACCTTTAGCAACACCACCAAGTAAGTGTTTCTTTAACAAAACACCTTCTTCAGAAAGGATGTTACGAGTAGTGTCGGTAGGTTGAGCACCAACTTGTAACCAGTACAAAGCCCTGTCGAAATTTATAGTTATCGTAGCAGGATTGGTATTAGGATTATAAGAACCAACCTTTTCAATAAATTTTCCATCACGTGGAGCTCTGCTATCTGCAATGACGATGTGGTAAAAAGGATAACCTTTACGTCCTCGTCTTTGTAAACGGATCTTTGTAGCCATTTCTTTCTAGTTAATTTTAATTATACATAATTGTTATTAGCGGGTGCAAAGATAAGAATAAGTTTTTGTTATACAATAAAAATGATATAGAGTTATTTATTCTCTTACTAACTATATAAGGGTTATTCTAAATATTTCTTAAGCATAGCTGCCGTGAATATTATCATATTTCTGGTTGAAGGTAGATCTGCATAACCATTCAATAGACCCCAATCATGAATTACTCCGTTAAATCTTACTGTAGTAACATCAACTCCGGCTTCATCAAGCTTGCGCCCTAATTCTTCTCCGGCATCTCTCAATATATCATTTTCGGCAACTTCGATGAGTGTAGGAGGCAATCCTTTCAACTGGTTCGTTGCAGCACGTACAGGAGATACATAGATATCATCGTATTGGGCTTTGTTTGATAAGTAGTTGTCTCTCATCCAAATCATTAAAGATTTAGTTAGGAATCTTTCTTCTCCATATTTTTTGAATGATTCGGTGTTTATACCAGCGTCTGAATATGGCCACAATAGAATCTGACATTTAATATCCGGTCCTTTATTACCCTTTGCCTTCAGGCAAGTCCCGATAGTCATATTTCCTCCTGCGCTATTTCCTACAATAGCTAACCTTTTTCCATCTACATTTATTTCATCGCCATGTTCTGCAACCCACTTTGTGGCCGTATAACATTCATTCAATGCTATTGGATATTTAGCTTCGGGTGAACGGCTATATTCAATAAAGACACAAGCATACCCCGACTCAATAACTAAGTCGCGAACGAGGCGTTTATGAGTTTGATAATCTCCAAGAACCCAGCCTCCACCATGTATAAAAATAAATACAGGGAGTTTACCTTTAGCTTTCTCTGGTCGTACAATATATAGTTTTATATCATGTTCATCGACTAATATTACTTTTTTTGTTTCCTCAATACCACTAACATCTACTTTTATTGCAGCTTGAGTATCGACCAATACATTACGTGCATCGGATATAGGTAATGATTCAACCGGTTTTTCACCAGAATTCAAAACCTTCAGATACTCTTTGGTTTCTTTACTCAAATGCGGGTCTTTTAAAAAATTCGAGGTATTCATAATCTTAAAAATTTAATTATTATCAATTACTAACCTCTTTTTAACGGCTTCTTATTAACTGTTGTTTTCTCAAATATTGATAAATAACATTTTATATACTGATTTTTTATTTTTTTACAATAGTTACTTTTGCAGAAACTGCATTCGAAAACTCTTTTTCTTCTTCTATATTTAGAGCAAAGCTGACAAGTGAATATCTCCGTTCGGTTACAGGCTTATCTATTTCTGTTTCTTTTGTAATGAATATCCCTTTACTTCCTTCAAGCTCTATTT
>NZ_JAIXHZ010000005.1:0-3337 GCF_043392705.1 Dysgonomonas sp. Shenzhen-Wh21 | reverse complement strand
TCTTTTGTTATAATTGCCTGAGGTTTAAACTTCTCAAAGAGTAAGGTTTCATCTTCACCTTGTTGATAATATAAAACTTGTTCTATAGGGAAACTCTCTTTCTGGATAATAGAGCGTGATTCGTCTCTATCTAATATTCTGAACCAGCAATTATGCTTCTGCCAGTAGGGTTTTAGTTTAGCGACAGTATTTACGCCGGTTAGGGCAAGCAAATTATCTATATTATTTTTCTCTAGATATTCAATACCTTCATTATAGGACTCGAACCAAAGCAAATCTTTTTCATGTTTGGGATAGTTACGTTCATATCTGACAACCGGGATATTCAATTCTCGAGATGCTTTTGCTATATTCTGATGCAATATTTCTGCAAAAGGATGTGCGGCATCTACAATCAGCTTTATAGTTTTCTCTTTGCTAAAATCGATTATATCTTTCTCATCTAAACCTCCGGTAATATGAGTGCCATGTGTTGTTTCTATTTTCTGTGATTTGGTTTTAGTTGAATAATAGAAATGCTTGGCTGCACTTTCACAAACGGCGACCACTTTACGGCCTTCTGTCGTTCCTCCGAATATAAGTATCATATCATGATCTGGTTTAAGAGTTCTTCTATACTTGTAATTGCTATAGGTAATTGATCCTGTTTGTACAGTAAAATGCTGTTCTCCTTAATTTCGACAGATAAGTCAGATTCAATATCACGTGAAGCTAAAATCCCATTTCGTAAAAAAGCTTTACGGATCATAGCATATATTTGCCCATGCCCTATAACCTTTATTTGCTTGTTAAAATCATTCTCTACTCTAAACAAACCTGTATATTGGTCAAATACAATGCCTTTGCGAGCAAAGAAGTTACTCAGATTTCCATCTAAAGATAAGTCTTCGGGAGTACCTATCTGAATCCCGTGTTCACTATCCATCAACCATATTTTGTCTGCTATCTGCAAAGCCAGATCGAGATCGTGGGTAGATAAGAAGATTGTCTTATTTGTTTTGCGAGATAACTGATGTAATAATTGCATCAGTTCTACTTTGCTTGGAAAATCGAGAAATGCAGTAGGTTCATCCAGAAGAATAATCGGAGTCTCCTGTGCAAGAGCTTTAGCAATCATTACTTTTTGGCGCTCTCCGTCACTTAGTGTGTCAACCATTCGCTCAGATAGATTTTCTATTTTTACGAGCGAAATAGCCTCTTCTATCTTTTTCTTATCTTCTTGCGCTAACTTTCCCCAGAAACCAGTATATGGACTTCTTCCTAGCCCAATTAGTTGATAAGATGTCATATTTTTTATTTCGAATTTCTCAGTCAATACGACTCCAATTAATGTCGCTAGCTCTTTTTCAGAATATTCCTCTACTTTTTTCCCATGAATAATGATATCACCCGACAATTTGGGTTGAAAGGCGGTTAGCGTCCTCAACAAAGTAGATTTGCCAATACCGTTTGCACCCAACAGGCAGGTAAGTTCTCCGCTGCATATATCAGAAGTTATATGTTCGGCTATCACCTTTATATTCTTTTGTGATGAATAACCTATAGCAAGGTCTTTTAGCTCTATTGTCTTTTTTTTCTTATGCATAACTTTAACTGACTTCATTTTTGCGTTTACCGAATAAGACGGAAATCACAATAGGTGCGCCAATCAATGCTGTTACCGAATTGATAGGTAATGCCCCTTCGAATCCCGGCATACGAGCCACCAAATTACAAAACAGAGCCAGAGAAGCACCAGTAAGGGTTACAGCAGGCATGAGTATCCGATGGTCGGATGAAACAAAAATAGTTCTGCACAGGTGAGGTACAGCCAGTCCCAAAAAAACGATAGGCCCGCAGTAAGCTGTTACGATAGCAGTAATGATGCACGAACAAACAATAACATAGAGCCGGGCTTGTTTTACATTCAATCCAAGGTTACGTGCATAGCCGTCGCCTAAAAGTATCAGATTGAGAGTCTTTATCAATAGGAATGAAAGAGGTATTAATACAATCATGATGCCTACAAAAGTATACACTTGATTACCTGAAACTTTAGAAAAACTACCCAAGCCCCATATTACATAAGCTCTTACATCTTCATCGTTACTAAAGAATTTCAGAACTCCAATAATAGCTGTTGAAATATACCCTATCATAACGCCGATAATAAGTAGGATAACGTTTCCTCTTACAAACCGAGAAATAGTTATAATGATAATCATTATAGCCAAAGCACCTGCTACTGCCGCTATAGATATTGCTATCTCGCCAAACAATCCCATCTTGATCAGTGCCGTTCCTCCAACACTACCTGAAAGCAGGATAATAAAAGCTACACCCAAACTTGCACCAGAGCTAATCCCTAGTTCGGACGGTCCGGCTAAAGGATTGCGAAATAGTGTCTGCATCTGTAATCCACTAATGGATAATCCGGCGCCAGCAACTAAGGCTGTGATGGTTTGAGGGAAACGGGATCTCCAGATAATATTCTCCCAGATTATAGATTCTTCCTTTATTCCGAATAGAATATTCCAAACGGAACCCACTGGTATGGAAATTGTGCCCAATACCAGATTCAGAATGAAGAAAACTAGTATAGAGGTAGAAATCAGTGCAAAAACTATCAAGGGACGTTTCATTTATTTAAGTAATTCGTAATAAACAGGAATATGTTCCGGCAAAAATGATGGATGAAATATCTTTATCAAGTCGGCTAAAACTACTTCGGGCTCTACAGGAGTATTTTCATAGAAAGGTTTCTCTCGCAGATTACAATATATAAGCTTTTTATCCTTAAAAGCTTTAAAATCTGCATATCGAGCATCACTTTGTTTCAAAGCATCGTAAGTGAATGTTCCATCGTGGCTATTCACCATCCGCCAATAGTCAGTATTTGCTCCCTGCGAATAAACAGTTTCGAAATCGACATAAAAACCTCCGGATTCGTTATCATTTTTCATAAAATAATCGGCTCCTGAATCTCTGAATAGCTGTGCGAGATAGCTGTTTCCTCCAACTACATACCAGTTACCCGAATGTAACTCACCGCTCAATACAGTAGGACGTTTTGAAACAGAAGCAGACAATGCTTTTAATTTATTATACTTGTTTTCTATATCGTCAAACTGTTTATTGGCTTGTTCTTCTATTCCTAATAGCATAGCAATGAACTTAATCCATTCAGCCTGTCCCAAAGGAGAACTTTCTTTATATCCTAAAAAACTAATTAATGGTATATCCAGGTTTCGAATCGCATCATATCCCCCTTTTTTGAATGGTGAAACAAGTATAATATCCGGATTTAGGGCGAGAATTGCCTCATTATCAAATTCACCATTCAAAAAAGGGGGATATG
>NZ_JAIXHZ010000004.1:0-2370 GCF_043392705.1 Dysgonomonas sp. Shenzhen-Wh21 | reverse complement strand
GTAGTTGTTTGACCATTGCTATTGTTACCTGCCGAATCCCAAACAGTAATCTTATCAATTTTAAGATTCTTGATCGCTTCAACCTGAGTTTTCACCAGTTCAGGAAGCTTTTCTATCAGTAGTAACTGATATGCCGCTACAGGATCGCCTCCGGCTGCATTTACAACACCTTTATAACCTTCCGCTTGTTTTGATAGTATTTCATACAATCCTCGAGCTTCTGCATCCATTTTGGCAAATATAGCATCAGCCTCACCTCGAGCTTGTTCTCTCAACTGTTCAGCCTTAGCTTGAGCTTCAATAATGATCTTTTGTTTCTCTATCTCAGCCGGAATTACAACGTTGGCTATTTGAGTAGAACGTTCTCTTTCAGAACGAGCCAACTCGGCTCGTTGTTCTGCCTGATATGCTTCTTCCAAAGCTTTTGCTTCTTGTACTTTCTCGGACGAAACAGCAAGTCTCAAGGCTTCTGCTTCCTTTTCACGACGTAGAGCATCGGAGCCTGCAATTTCTATTTTTGCAATATTCTCTCCTTTTACTGCTACAGCATTTGCTTCAGCCGTTTTTACACGAGTATCTCTCGTTGCTTCAGCTTTACCAATCGACTCATCTCTGAATGCTCCGGCAATGCTAACCTCTTTGTCCTTCTGAGCTATAGCTATCTGCACATCTCTATCCCGATGTGTTTCGGCTATTTGTACATCACGAAGTCTATCGGCTACAGCCTTTCCTGTTTCACCCATTTTTTCTTGTTCAGCTACACTCACTTTCGCCTCATTGATGGCTTTAGCAGCAGCTTCTTTCCCTAGAGCTTCTATATAACCTGATTCATCATTGATATCAGTTACGTTTACGTTGATTAACTTAAGACCAATTTTACGTAATTCGGTATCTACATTTTTAGAAATATTATCCAGGAATTTATCACGATCCGAGTTGATTTCTTCAATCATCATTGTGGCAATAACCAAACGAAGCTGACCGAATAAGATATCTTTCGCCAATTCTTGTATCTGCGAAGTGGTCAAACCTAATAATCTCTCTGCCGCATTATTCATATTCTCCTTCTCGGTAGAAATCGCAATAGTAAATCGACATGGTACATCGACTCTAATGTTCTGTTTACTCAATGCACTAGTCAGATTGGCCTCGATAGATATCGGCTTCAAGTCTAAATAAGCAAAATCTTGTACTACCGGCCAGATAAAAGCACCTCCACCGTGTATACATTTGGCTGAAGCTCCTCCTGTTTTGCCATATACAACTAATATTTTGTCCGACGGACAACGCTTGTACCTAGATACCATTGTCATAATGAGGACAAATATTACAATTATAGCCACTACAAAAAGAACTCCTGTTCCTTCAAATAATCCTTCCATAATAAGAGTTTTATTTTAAAATTTATTGTATTTGTTCAATCAAAGAATAGTTGTTAGAGAGTTAAAGGAGTAACAATTAATATATCTCCTTCTATACCTACAACCTTTACTAATGACCCGTTTTTGATTTCATCAACGCTGTTGGTGATAGCTGAAAGTTCATGAGTAGATCCCCTAACACTAATAAAGACCTTTCCTTTTCCTGTTTTTGCCGCAGGAATAGAAAGATAAACATCTGCGGTTTTACCTATTGTATCTTCTATTTTAAAGCTATTATCTTCTGATAGTTTTAGTAACGCTCGCATAATAAAGAAAAAGAATGCAATGAAGAGTACTCCTACCAAAAATGCGACAATAGCTAAAAGAATATTGTTTTCTATAACATTGTAAAGTGATACTCCAGCCCATCCAAATCCGAGAAGAAAATTAATTAGGTTTCGAAGAGAAAAAAGCTGAAAAGGAGAATCTCCGCCGTCTAAATTTCCATCAAAATCTGCATCAACACCTGTATCCGCATCGGCTCCAACAAAGGTCATTATTGTTTGTATAATAAATATTACACTCGCTCCGATGGCTATATACCAATAAAACTGTTGAGTGCCATCCATATTAGCAAAAAACTCTTTCATTATAGGTTTTAGTTAATGGTGTTAATTTATATATAAGCTTTATACAAATATATAATTTTTTCGCTAGAGAATTGACTCTAAAGGCATGTTTTTAAAATAAAAATTCCGTGAAACTTAAGATAATTTCACGGAATCTGATAGCACTTGATTCTACATTAAACTCAATTATTCCAAATCTATAGGTTTTCCTTGGTAGAAATCTAATATTTTACTTCTAAAAAGGAAATCATACTTCGCTTGAATCTGTTCTGATCTACTTGTCAATAATTTAGTTTTCGCTTCATTAAATTCAAAAACAGTAGATTTTCCTATTTCGTATCTTTCTTGTGCATACTTGAAAGACTCTTCCGCTGCATCGT
>NZ_JAIXHZ010000003.1:0-2532 GCF_043392705.1 Dysgonomonas sp. Shenzhen-Wh21 | reverse complement strand
ATAATTTTGACTTAAGGTATGAGTTTTATCCTTCCAACTCAGAAATCTTCTCGGTAGCTCTATTTTACAAAAACTTTACGAATCCGATAGAATGGACTTATCTCGATGGAGGTGGAACATATATCTATACTTTCAAAAATGCAGATAAGGCAAACAATTATGGTATTGAAGTAGATATAAAGAAAAGTTTAGACTTTATAGGGCTTAATAACTTCTCTTTGACCTTCAACGGGTCTCTGATAAAAAGCGAGGTGAAGTTTAAAGAAAGAAGCAGTGCCAACTACGACCGTCCTATGCAAGGTCAATCTCCTTATCTGGTAAATACAGGTATATTCTATCAGAACGAAAAGCTGGGCATTAACGCAACCGCGCTCTATAATATAATTGGGAAACGGATAGTTGGTATTGGCCGTGTATCCACTACTTCGGGTGGCTCTGTGAACAATGATATTCCTGATATGTATGAGATGCCAAGGAGTGTGGTAGACTTTATTATAACTAAAAAATTCGGGAAGCATTTTGAACTAAACGCAGCAGTAAAAGATATACTTGCCGCAAAAGTCAAGTATGCTCAATTTCCTAAGTTCATAGATGCTGATGGCAATACACAGGAAAGGGAACAAATAACAAAAGAATTTAAGACCGGACAAAATATATCATTAACAGCTAGATACTCTTTTTAGAAAACAAATTATAAATCAGAAAGTAATACATTTTAATAATATGAATATGAAGACATTAAATTTATTTGGAAAATTATTTTTAGTTGCATCTATCGCTATTCTATCAGCTTGTTCTGATAATGGCAATGATGATCCAATTGTAGATCCGTCTAAAGAACAGATCCTATTTAACAATGGTACTGAAATAGGTAATGGTGAACAGGAATTTAGTATAAAAGAGAGCCATACACTTGCAAAAGGTACTTATGTATTGAAAGGTTGGGTATATATCGAAGATGGTGCTACACTGACTATCGAGCCGGGTACTATTATCAAAGGTGATAAAAATACAAAAGCAGCAATTATAGCAAAGAGAGGCGGAAAGCTAATCGCCAAAGGAACAGCTTCTGCACCTATCGTATTTACTTCTAATCAGGCGGCAGGAAGCCGTAAGCCGGGAGATTGGGGAGGTATTATACTTTGCGGTAGAGCAAAAAATAATATCGATATCGTAGATGGAATGCAAATAGAAGGTGGAGTAAATGCCAAACATGGAGGAAATGACGATAATGACAACTCTGGTGTAATCAGCTATGTGAGAATTGAATATGCCGGATTTCCTTTTGCTACAGACCAAGAAATCAATGGTTTGACAATGGGATCTGTAGGTCGTGGCACACAAATAGACCACGTACAAGTATCTTATTCTAATGATGACTCTTTCGAATGGTTTGGCGGGACTGTAAATGCTAAATACCTTGTAGCATATCACGGATGGGACGATGATTTCGATACAGATAATGGTTACTCAGGTAATCTTCAATTCCTTTTAGGTGTTAGAAACCCTCAAATAGCAGACCAATCTTTATCTAATGGTTTCGAATCAGACAACAACGCGAATGGTACAACGGACGAACCATATACAAAAGCTGTATTTAGTAATGTGACTCTAATCGGGCCAATCGGACAAGCTACAGATTTTGCTAATACAACTCAATACATTACAGGTAATGGACTAAATCCGAACAATGGATCGAGACTAGGTGTATTCCAAGCTGCAATACAAATTCGTCGCAACTCTCGTTTGAATCTATTCAACTCTGTTGCAACAGGCTATCCGGTAGGTTTAATATTAGACAATCAGAAAGGAACTACTCAAAAATGGGCTGAAGACGGCATTCTTAAACTACAGAACAATGTTTTTGCAGGAATGAACGTTCTTAGTGCTGATATCAACAAACAATCGCCTACATGGACTGACCAATTGTCAACCAATGGAACATCTATAACAGACGAAACAAAAGCATCATTCTCAAGTACATTCTTTAAACTAACAGCTAACAATAATAAGGTTTTGACTAGTATTTCAGACCTGAAATTGAAACAACCAAACAGTAAAGCAAGTAATCCGAACTACGGTCCTGTTTCAGGTAGCCCTGTAATTGGATTGGCTTCTTTCTCAAATGCTTCGTTGTCAGATTCATTCTTCACAAAAGTAACCTATTCAGGTGCTTTTGCCAGTGACTCTAGCAATGATAACTGGTTGCAAGGATGGACAAATTTTGATCCTCAAAACACTACTTACTAATAATAACAGAAATTTTCAAAATGAGAAAAGGCCGGATGTGAAAAACATTCGGCTTTTTTATGCTTAATATTGGGGGATACCAATATGCATATAAGTGTATAAAATAGAAGAGAATGCAACATATATTCTCCTCTCTTAACATGATTCTGCAATTGCATTGTTTTAACAAAGAGAAATTATATCACGGTAAGATTAACCCTTAAATTGATACTTTAATCATATCTTCTGTGTATGTGGACATAATCTCCTTTTTATGGTTAAAAATTATGGATTTAAAGACAC
>NZ_JAIXHZ010000002.1:0-3445 GCF_043392705.1 Dysgonomonas sp. Shenzhen-Wh21 | reverse complement strand
TGATTGCAGGTATTCCTGTACGGTTACGAACTAGGGTCTTTAGTCCGCCCGGGGACAACGGTGCTACAAGCCAGAGAAATACCTCGTCGGCTTCCGGTTCCTAACGTATCGGCTCTCTACAATGTAAATGCGCCTGCCACAAAACCAACTCAAGAACCATTATGGTGGCAAGTAGCTCAAGGAAATTAATTATAGTAGAGCTAAGTTTAATTAAATACTCAGTTTTTTAAAAGAAAATAATATGAAACAAATAAGATATATTTCAGTCCTGTTATTATTACTCCTAGGATTTGCATCTTGCGAAACATACGGAGACTATGAAATAGAATACTCTTCTATCCATCCTTTGGGAGGCAAGTATAGAGTGATTGTAAAAGATGAAGCCGGAAAACAGGTATATAAAAACTACTGTGAAATTTCTAATACTTCTGATGAATCAAAAACTCAATGTTGGATACGTATTGGTAGCTATTCACTAAGTGGAGCAAATGCTTACTCTATTAATGGTAAAATCAATTGCGACTTAACAACGCTCAGTTTTTCAGGAAGTAATATCGAAAATCTAGCAGGAAACGTTGCTTCTTCAACAAATACATTTACATTGACAGATGGAAAGATTATTTTGAAAGGAGCCACTGCTCCCTCAGGTACTGTTTCCGATTCGATACATTTCACTTTTACGAATTCTCGCTTTCCCGGAAAGACGTATACAGCTGAAGGCTATCGTTTTACAGGATGGTCTGAAGATTGATCATATAAGTTGAAAGTATCAATAAAAAGGAGAGTGAGCGCGCTCCTTCAATTACGCGCTCTTTATACAAACACGCTTTTAATGCAGTGATGCGTCAAACTTTAAAGAGACCGAATTCGGTCTCTTTGCTTTTTTATATACTTACAACTATACAAACCTTAAAAAATTGAATAACGAAGCCTCTATTCAGAGATACTCAATTGCTATTTATTAATCAAATTTTCCATCTCTTAGTAATAATCTAGACACCTTTTTCAGTACCTTTGCCCCCAATTAAATATAAGATAGATTAAGAATATGGCCCACTCGTCATTATTAGAAAGACTTGATGCACTGAATATCCGCTTTGAAGAGATAGGGAAACTTATTACAGACCCTGCCGTAATTGCTGATATGAAGAGATACGTCAAACTGAATAAAGAATATCGCGATTTAGAAAAAATAGATATAGCACGTAGAGAATACAAACAGCTACTAGCCACGATAGATGAAGCAAAAGGTATCCTTGAAAACGAAGATGACTCTGAATTAAGAGAAATTGCAAAAGAGGAAATGGATGCCGCTAATGAACGTATGCCTAAGTTGGAAGAAGAAATAAAGTTTCTTTTAGTTCCGGCTGATCCTCAAGATAGCAAAAATGCAATCATGGAAATACGTGGAGGAACAGGAGGTGACGAAGCCGCTATTTTTGCAGGAGACCTTTATCGTATGTATCAGAAATACTGTGAAGTAAAAGGCTGGAAAACAGAGATTACAAGCGTTACCGAGGGAACTTCCGGGGGATTCAAAGAAATTATATTTACTGTAACTGGCGAAGGCGTATACGGCATTCTAAAATACGAATCAGGAGTGCATCGCGTTCAACGTGTCCCTGCAACCGAAACTCAAGGACGTGTACATACCTCTGCTGCCACTGTTGCCGTATTACCCGAAGCCGAGGAGGTTGACGTGGAGATAAACCCTGCTGATGTTGAAATGCAGACTGCCCGTTCGAGTGGTGCGGGAGGACAGAATGTAAATAAGGTTGAAACCAAAGTACAGCTAACGCACAAGCCGTCAGGTCTGGTCGTTGTATGCCAGCAATCAAGATCTCAATTAGCCAATAGAGAGCTTGCTATGCAAATGTTGAGAACAAAGCTTTATGATATAGAGCTATCTAAATATATGGATGCAATAGCTTCGAAACGTAAGACAATGGTATCGACAGGCGACCGCTCGGCTAAGATTAGAACATACAATTATCCGCAAGGAAGAATGACTGATCACAGAATCAATCTAACCTTATATAACTTATCTGCAGTAATGGATGGAGAAATCCAGCCAATTATAGACCAATTGATAATTGCGGAAAATACCGAAAGACTTAAAGAAAGCGAAATGTAAAAAATAAAAAGGATTAGAAATAAGACAAAAGCGACTCTAATTTTGAAGATACAAATATGACAAAGCAAGAATTATTTGAGAATATTAAAAGAAAAAAATCTTTCCTCTGCGTGGGGTTAGATACCGATATAAATAAAATCCCTTCTTTTTTATTAGATGAAGAAGATCCTATCTATGCTTTCAATACAGCAATAATAGATGCGACTGCAAAATATTGTGTTGCATACAAACCCAATACTGCATTCTACGAAAGCCAGGGTGTAAAAGGGATCGTGGCTTTACACAAAACGATAGAATATATTCGTCTGAGATACCCCGATCAATTTATTATACTAGATGCTAAGCGAGGAGACATCGGTAATACATCGGAGATGTACGCCATGTCTGCATTCGAAGACCTGAAAGCCAGTGCTATCACCGTAGCTCCTTATATGGGAGAAGATAGCGTGAAGCCTTTTATTAAATATGCTAATAAATGGGTTATCCTATTAGCCCTTACTTCTAATAAGGGTTCTTATGACTTCCAGTTGACAGAAGATAAGAACGGCGAGCGTCTTTTCGAAAAGGTACTCAAAAAATCTCAGGAATGGGCTACAGAGGAGCAATTGATGTATGTAGTAGGAGCTACACAAGGAGAAATGTTTGCTGATATTCGCAAATATGCGCCAAATCATTTTTTACTTGTTCCGGGTGTAGGCGCACAAGGTGGAAGCCTTGCCGATGTCGTAAAGTATGGGATGAATTCGCAATGTGGATTACTTGTAAATTCTTCTCGTGCGATAATTTATGCAGACAGCTCTGTAAACTTTGCTTTTGCAGCGACAGCCGAAGCAAAAAAAATACAAGAAGAAATGGCTACATACTTAGCGAATTTAACTTGATCATTTTTCACCCGTCGATATTAAATCCTTTCTAGTTTTTATTTTAAAGAAACAAGGATTGTAATATTAGACATACAAATAAAAGAACTCCGAAGTTGTTTACAGGAACGACTTCGGAGTTTTTCTATTAATATATTCAAGACATAATTGAACAAAAAAATAAGTCAATTATAAAATTAATAATCCGCAAGTAAAAATATTATGTTTTTTTATAAAAAAGATACAACTTTTTTATTCCTTTGTAGCAAATTTCAATAAATGAAATTCAGAATAATTGAAGACCAGCTCATATAATATTCATTTTAATATTTTCAGCACGTTAACCTAAACAGGCAGATAGATGAAATCGCCTTTAAAGGGGTAGATAACAATGAAATTTACCTTTATATT
The DNA here is from genome assembly GCF_043392705.1 of Dysgonomonas sp. Shenzhen-Wh21. Classification (NCBI taxonomy): domain Bacteria; kingdom Pseudomonadati; phylum Bacteroidota; class Bacteroidia; order Bacteroidales; family Dysgonomonadaceae; genus Dysgonomonas; species Dysgonomonas sp. Shenzhen-Wh21. The sequence goes on along the minus strand of NZ_JAIXHZ010000002.1, from coordinate 40 downwards.
CTGTAAGAAATAATTAATAAATACTTAATATAATATTGTC
>NZ_JAIXHZ010000001.1:0-2528 GCF_043392705.1 Dysgonomonas sp. Shenzhen-Wh21 | reverse complement strand
CAAGTAAAGCTAAAATAAAAATGACCCCGTCGACCAGGATATTTTAGGGGTAATAATAAAGTTTTTTCAGGGGTCAATTTAGACTTGGCAAAAGGGGTCAATCTGAACTGGATTTTCCATTAAGCAATTCTTTGGATAAACTGAATAAATCTATTGAAATTAAGGGAGGAGTCTCTAAAGGGGACTTAACCGATGTAGCGATAGATTTTGCCGTAGATGCTCTTTTTCATTCGATAGAACAGATTATTGATGTAAATAAAGAAATGAAAGAGGCATTAATCAAAGCAGAATATGGTATTAATAGTGCTATAAAATATATAGATCAGAGTATTCATGCTATTCTGATATATAAAGCAAGTTATTAAGGCAGTCAGAGATATTAGTAGCTCTAGTTGTTTGTAACAAAGCCTTTATTGCAGCTTATGAACCACTAAGAGATAAAATATTTGGGGAACCTAGTCTAAGTAGATATATATTCAAAAATAAAGCAGAGGAAGATTTCATACAATCAATACAATTTAAGGAAGATATTAAACATTTAATGATATTGTGTTCGGAATATAATAAAATAAATCAATCAAAAGTAATAGAATAATATGAGTGACGATTCAAAAAAAAACACTTTAAAAAAGGCGAGCCTTGTAGTTGCTACAAGGTTAGAGAATCATTTAAAAGACAACCCTGATGCTCTAAATAAAATACAAGAAGCTTGGAGAGAACATAATCGAATGTCATTTCAGCTAAAAGCATTAGAAAAGCAGAATGATAAAGAGATTCGATTAATGACAATGAAATATGAACAAACAAGGGAAATACTACAAATGGTATTTGGGGAGCGTCAAACTGCTCTGAATGCACATTATGCTGCTCTTGACGATGCACTAAAGAGTGATGATAGGGAAATAATTTTAGCATCTCTTCGAGGAATAAGTTCCATTGTCTCACAAAATCCATTAGAAAGTTTCTCCGAGTTTTGCAAAGTTTGGGATAATAAAGATGAAACTTTATATCTCGATTTTTAAAAAAACAACACATTCTTCCTTCACTGACAGCTCTTGGCAACAAGAGCTGTTATTTTTGTCATATCATTCATTATAAATAGAACTATTAAAAACAGAATGCTATGGAAAAAGTAAAAACCGCAGAAATCGGAAAAGAGCAAATTTGGAAATTCGGGAAGTATCGAATCTCTGTAAGCACAAACAAAGACCAACTTTTCATTACAGTGTCGCGAAGTACACTTTTTGTAAATATCCCCATTTGTACCATCGTCGAAAAACTAAAAGAGAATTCAGAACTATCGTTTTCTGATGAAGGCTTTGCGTCTATCCTAACTTACAACAACGAGCAAAAAAGTCTGAGTATAAAAGATGACAAAGTCTACTTGCTTAACATAGCCGATGATTCTGCAATTTCAATAGATATTGTATAATGGAGAAGAAGAAAAATATAGCAAGTTGGATATCCCTGGTGATATGCCTTGTCTCATACTCAATCCCAGCCATATTTGCTTTGGCTAGTTTTGCTGTGTTAAAAGAATCTATGGGAATCATTGGAGCTTTACTAGCTGTGACTATTGGCGGATTTACCTTGTTCTATATCACATACATTATATTAAAATATATCATTTATTTTATCATCAAATAGTATCTTATGAAAGGAATAATTACATTTATCATATTTTGTTTGGTATTGACAGGTGGTTCGGCAATTCTCTTTTTTATTCCAATGCTTGTATTAATTCTATTAGAAGAAAGTGGTGCGACAACAGCCACAAACCCTTTTGAACTTGAATGGTACTGGATTGTGGGCATTATAATTTATTTTATATTAAGTTTAAAACTGATTTACAAAGCGAGCAAATTGATAGCTAATAAGATTTTTGAATTTCTCAAAATAGATTGACTATATGAACTTTAAATATAAATTCTGTATTTGGTTAGTAGATACCTTATTGCTAAACGAACAGGGACTAACTATTGACGAAATTCAACATAAATGGAGAATCTCTTCTTACAATCCCGATGGAGGTTTGTTAACCGAGCGAAGCTTCCACCGTTACAGAAACGAAACAGAATCGCTCTTTAACATTGATATTGTATGCGAAAAAAATAATGGAGGTGTCTACAAAATTGCCTCAACCGAAGAATTGGATAAGAACACAGCTATTCAATGGTTGCTAAATGGTTTACGCATTTCTAACTTGGGAGAACTGTGCCAAAAACATCAGAACCTAATTTTAGAAGATGCACCTTTGGGCGTACAAAGAATCCAAATCATAATGGATAGTATAGAGCAAAATAAATCTTTAAGATTAACCTATAAGTCTCACTATAAACTACCCAAAGAATATTTTTTTGTACCCGTTTTTATCCGTCTGTTTAAGCAACGTTGGTACGTGATTGGAGCAGATGTAGAGCAAAATAGACGTACAACATTCGCTCTCGAAAGAATTCTTGACGCGTCTATTATAGAAAAGCAACATAAATTGTCGAAAGAATTAAAACAAACCCTTAATCCGGATACCT